>JBDRIW010000001.1:0-4634 GCA_043815465.1 Candidatus Nealsoniibacteriota bacterium
GTTTAAAGATGTTTTAGAATTAATAGAAAAGTTGAGAATGTGGAATATAGAATATAACAATACGGAACACTGCGGACTTAATGGGTTAACGCCCAACCAAGCCCTTAGATTATGAGTGCAATATGTCTGTGTCTAAAACAACTGAAAAGATATTGATATGTGCTATCACCCCCTACTTCTTAGAAAAGGGGAATTTTTGGATTGAGGAAAATATAAATAAAATATTAGATGCAAGGAAAACTCAATCCTTTTTCCAAGACAATACTCTCTTTTTGCAAAGCAACCAAAAAGTTAACCTTTCTGAACTTTTAAGAAAGATAGATGAAATGGGATATGAAAAAGTATTAAATATATCATTCCCTGGAGAATTCTCTCAAAGAGGAGGGATTATTGAAATATTCCCAATTAATTTTATGTCTGCTTTTAGATTAGACTTTCTTGGAAATAAAATTGAGAATATAGAGAAATTACCCATAGAGATAGAGAATGAAGAGAATGTTAAAACTATACTTAAGAAAAAACTTAAATCTCAAAAGTTATTTTCTGATTTAAACAATTTAAAACCTGGAGACTATCTAGTTCATCTAGATCATGGAATAGGAAAATATACTCAACAAATATCGACCAATGATCAAAAATATTATTTATTAGAATATGCAGCAGAAGATAAACTATATGTCCCTATTGGACTAGAAAGAAAACTATCTAGATATGTAGGATTTACTGAACCTAGAATAGCTAGACTAGGATCTTCTTTATGGCAAAAGACTAAAAAGAAAATACGAGAAGAGACAGAAAAACTAGCTAAAGAAATTTTAGAAATAGCTGCCAAAAGAGAGGTAATAGTTCGTCCCCCCTATTCAGTTGATGATGATTTAGATAAAAAATTAGCTTTAAGTTTTCCTTTTGAAGAAACACCAGATCAAATACAAGCATTAGAGGATATTAAATCTGACCTTCAAAAAACAAAGCCTATGGATAGAATAATTTGTGGAGATGTTGGTTTTGGTAAAACAGAAATCGCAATAAGAACTGCTTTAATGGCAACTAAATCTGGATATCAAGTAGCAATAATCTGCCCAACCACTATCTTGACTGACCAACATTTTCAAAACTTTAAAAAAAGATTAGAAGATATTCCAGTAATAATTGGTTCGATATCTCGTCTTCAAAATAAGAAAGAACAAAAAGAAATAGTTAAAAAGATAAATGAAGGGAAAATAGATATAATCATCGGAACTCATCGTTTATTATCCAAAGATATTGAATTCAAAAATCTTGGATTATTTATAATAGACGACGAACAAAGATTCGGAGTAAAACAAAAAGAGAAGTTAAAAAACTTCAGAACTTCTTTAGATATATTATCTCTTTCTGCTACTCCAATTCCTAGGACACTTTATTTATCTCTATCTTCTTTAAAAGATATCAGCTTAATTCAAACTCCACCAGAAGGAAGATTAGCTGTTAATATAAAATTATCTTTATGGTCAAAGAAAATAATAAAAAAAGCTATAAAGGATGAATTAAAAAGAAAAGGACAAGTATATTATTTACATAACAAAGTAGAAAACATAGGAATTATTAAAACGTTTCTAGAAGAATTAATACCTAAAGCTAAATTCGGAATAGTCCACGGAAAACTTAGAGAGAAAGAGCTAATAAGAACAATGGAATCTTTTCAAAATGAAAAGATTGATGTTTTAATAGCAACTACTATTATTGAAAACGGTTTAGACCTTCCCAATGTTAATACTTTAATAGTTTCCGATGCTTCAAGGTTAGGGCTAGCCCAAGCTTACCAAATAAAGGGAAGGGTGGGCAGATCTCATATAAAAGCTTTTGCCTACTTCCTACATGGAAAAAACTTAAAAGATAAAGCTAAATTAAGACTAGAAGCTCTAGAAAAAGCTAAAGAGCTTGGTTCTGGATATAAGATATCTCTCAGAGATATGGAAATAAGAGGAGCAGGTAATATATTAGGAAGAGAACAATCTGGTAATATAAATCAAGTTGGGTTAAACCTTTATTGCCAAATGTTATCTGAAGCAATCTCTAAAAGAAGTTTTGAAATATTAAGTTAAATCCTTTAAATATAAATATCTATGATATTTAGCCATTGTTGAATATCCTATAAAAATATGCTAGAATAAATAAATGAAATATACATATTGGACAGAAAAAGAAATATTTCTTTTAAAGAAATTTTATCCTAAATTAAGAATCAAAGAACTAATAGAAATGTTTCCAAATCGAACAAAAAAAACAATTTCTATTAAGGCGTTAAGCATGAAACTCCCCTCAGCAAAATTATGGCAAAAAAGAGAAAATGAAGTCCTTTATAAAAATTTTCGGGAAATGCCACTTGAAAAAATTAAACGATTTTTACCAAAAAGATCTAAATTAGCAATTTTAGCACATGGAGAAAGATTAGGATTAAAACGTAAAATAGATAAACCAAAATTAAAAATAAATGAATCTTACTTTAAAAAATGGTCTACAAATATGGCCTACATTTTAGGATTTATTTTTGCTGATGGAAATATTACCGAAGTAATCAATAATGGACATAGCGACAAGCTAGGATTTGGGATTAATAAAAAAGATATTGATATATTAAAAAAAATAAAAAAAGAAATCTCAGCGAAACAAGCATTGTCAATTTCTGGCAAATATGTACATTTTTCTATCTTCAGCCAAATAATCGTTGATGATTTAAAAAAATTAGGAATAACATATAGAAAAAGTTCTCTCAAGAGTCCTTGTGAGCTTCCGAAAATCCCTCAAAGATATATTAAAGATTTTATTCGGGGAATAGTAGATGGAGATGGAAGTATTCACTTTGATAAAAAAGGTTATCCAACTTTAAATATTTGTGGTAGAAAAGAAATAATGACTTTTATTAAAGACCACTTTCTTCTTAACTTCCGTATTTATTCTAAGATTACTCAACCCAAAAAAAATGGAGAATTAGTTAATGTTTTTTTTATTTCTTATAGATGTAATTCTGCGAAAATTTTAATAAAGTACCTCTATAAAAATGCTACTATTTATCTTAAAAGAAAATTTAAATTATCAAAACGATCAGCAAGAAAAGTAATGAAATATAGAAAAAATTACACAGAAGAAGAAAAGAAAATCATCCAAAAATTTTATTCCTGTTTAACGAAAGATGAACTCTTGCCAATATTGCCAAATCGAGCTTGGTATAGTATTCAAAGTCAAGCTAGCAAGTTAAAAGTTTATAAATACAATATTAACTCCAATTAAATTATGCATTTATTGCTAGTAGAAAGCCCCGTAAAGGCAAAAACTATAGAAAAATTCCTTGGTAAAGACTATAAAGTTTTATCTTCTTATGGTCATTTTAGAGATCTCCCAAAAAGTAAATTAGGAATAGATATAGAAAATGATTTTAAACCAGAATATATAATAATGCCGAAAGCCAGAAAAAATGTTAATTTGCTAAAAAAAGAAGCGAAAGAGGCTGATCACATTATCTTGGCTACTGACGAAGATAGAGAAGGAGAAGCGATAGCTTATCATTTAGCTTTTATTTTAGGTTTGGATGAAAAAGCTAGTCAAAGAATAGTTTTTCATGAAATAACAAAAACTGCTATAAAAGAAGCTTTAGAAAATCCAAGAAAGATAAATATGTCTTTGGTAAATGCCCAGCAAGCCAGAAGAATGTTAGATAGAATAGTGGGATATAAACTTTCTCCATTTTTATGGAAAAAAATAGCCAGAGGATTATCTGCTGGAAGAGTTCAATCTGTTGCCCTAAAGTTGGTTGTTGAAAGAGAAAAAGAGATACAAGCTTTTATCGCCCAAGAATACTGGAGTGTCACAGCTTTACTAGAAAAAGGAAAAGATGAATTTGAATCTTCTTTAGTTAAAAAAGATGGGAAATCAATTGATAAACTAGAAATAAAAAATGAGAAAGAATCAAGACAAACAATAGAAGACTTAGAGGGTGCAGAATATGAAGTTGAAAAAGTGGAGAAAAAAGAAGTTAAAAGAAACGCCTTTCCGCCTTTCACTACTTCTACTATGCAGCAGGAAGCTTCCAAAAAACTTGGATTTCCGGCTAGATTTACAATGGGAACAGCTCAAAAACTTTATGAAAAAGGATTTATAACTTACCACAGAACAGATTCTTTTAATCTTTCTGACCAATCTCTTCTTGCTGCCAAAGACTTCATCATAAAAGAATATGGTGAAAAATATTGGGCAGGATTCTTTAGAAAATATAAAACTAAAAGCAAGGGAGCTCAAGAGGCCCATGAAGCCATAAGGCCTAGTTATCCAGATAAAACTCCTGAATCTTTAAAATTAGATCCAAATCAACATCGTCTTTACGATCTTATTTGGAAAAGATTTATGGCCAGTCAAATGGCTCAAGCATCCTTTGGTACCCAAACAGCAGATATTAAAGCTAAAAATTACGGCTTCAGAACAACGGGTCAATTATTAAAGTTTGATGGATTTTTAAAAGTATATCCTATTAAGTTTGAAGAAAAAGAATTACCAGAATTAAAAGTAGGAGATAAACTTAAACTAAAAGAATTAACTCCTGATCAACATTTTACTCAACCTCCTCCAAGATATAATGAAGCTTCTTTAATAAAAACATT
>JBDRIW010000002.1:0-17089 GCA_043815465.1 Candidatus Nealsoniibacteriota bacterium
ACTAGAAACTTTATTAAAAAGAAATCATTACATGTTGGAGGTGGAGAGTTTGCTGAAAGATGGTATGAAATAGCTAAGTCTAATAATAGAGAAGCAGATTTGATTGATGTAGAGTGGGGCAAAGGAGCTAGGTTAGAAGAAATAAAAGAAAAATTAGACACAGGAGAGTATGATTGCCTTTTTGTTACGCATAGCGAAACCTCTACTGGAGTATTACATCCCATAGAAAAGATTGGAGAGTTAGTCAAAAATTATCCAAATGTTATTTATTGTGTTGATGCTGTAAGTTCTTTTGGTGGGACAGAAATAAAAATAGAAGAATGGGGGATAGATGTTTTAGTTTCTAGTACTCAAAAATGTTTAGCTGTTCCTCCTGGATTAGCCATTACCATAGTCTCTGATAAAGCCTTGAGTAAGGCTGAAGAAGTAGAAGGAAGAGGTTATTATTTTGATTTCCTTCCTATGAAAAAGCATTTTGACAATAAAGGAGAAACACCCTCTACTCCAGCTATTAGTCTTTTTAATGCTTTAGATTCTTCCTTGGATAACATATTGAAAGAAGGAATTGAAAATAGATATAAAAGACATTTAGAAATGGCAGAGAAACTGAGAAGTTGGGCTAAAACTAATTTTGCTGTATTTTCAGAAGAAGGATATCAAAGTCCAACTCTTACTGTTATTAAGAATAATAAAGAGATAGATGTACCTGAATTTATCAAAAAGTTAAAAGAAGAAGGGTTCGTTATAGTTAACGGATATGGGAAACTAAAGGATAAAACTTTTAGAATAGCTCATATGGGAGAAACTACTCTTAAAGATATAGAAGAATTAATTATTAAAATGAATGAAATAATATCATCATGAAAATACTAGTTGCCGAATCAATATCAAAAGAAGGAAAAGATCTTTTAGAAAAGGCTGGTTTTAAATTGATAGAAAAACTGGATCTCTCTAAATCAGATTTAAAGATAGCTTTAGATGGAATGGATGGTTTAATAATAAGAAGTAAAACAAAGATGGATAGAGAAGTAATAGAATCAGCAAAGACATTAAAAGTTATAGGAAGAGCTGGAATAGGATTAGATAATATTGATGTTGAAGTTGCAAAAGAAAATAATATTGAAGTTTTAAATACTCCTGAATCCCCAATAATTTCAGTTGCAGAGTTAACTTTTGGATTGATTTTAAGTTGCGCTAGGAACATTAAAAAAGCCAACTTTTCTTTATTAGAAGGTAAGTGGGAAAAACATCTTTTAAAAGGAACTGAGATGTATCAAAAGACTCTCGGCATTATTGGAATGGGAAGAATAGGGAAGGAGGTGACTAAAAGAGCTATGGCTTTTGGGATGAAAATAGTTTTTTTTGATCCTTTTGTAGAAGAATTTGAAGGTGGTAAAAAAGTTGATTTGGATGAATTATATTCTTTATCAGATATTATTACTGTTCATGTTCCACTTTCTCCTAAAACAGAAAACCTTATTTCTAAAAAAGCTTTTTCTAAAATGAAGGATAATACCATTATTATTAACGCATCTAGGGGTGGAATAATTGATGAAGATGCTTTATATGATGCTCTACATAATGGAAAGATACTTTCTGCAGGTTTAGATGTTTTTAAAGAAGAACCAGCTATAGGAAATAGACTAATTGGACTTCCTAACGTTGTAGCTACTCCTCATTTGGGAAGTCAGACAATAGAAGGACAAGAAAGGGTTAGCGTAGAAATAGCAGAAAAAATGATAGATTTTCTAAAATAAGAGCTTGATTTTCTAACAAAATCTGTTATTATATCCTCATGGAGGATTTTTTCGTTAATAATCTAGGATCAATAGCCCTAGCCCTAACAGCAATTGTTTTGATAATCGTTGTTAGTTTGGTATTATTTAGGAAATCTAAAACAGATGAAAAGCAATCAGAATCAATTCTTAGTTTAGAGAGAAGACTTACTGACCTAATAATAGGGCAATTAAAAGAGATGAGAACTAGTCAGGAGGGAGTTTCTAAAGCAATGAATGAACAAATAGGTTCTTTTACCAAGGAAGCTACTCAGATTAGAGAAGACTTAAAACAGGTCCAAGATAGAGTTAAGGATGTTTCTTCCTTCCAAGAAATATTTAAATCTCCTAAATTAAGGGGGGAATGGGGAGAAGCTTCCCTAGATCATGTCGTATCTCAACATTTTCCTGCAGAACTTTATAAATCTCAACATACATTTGCTTCTGGAGATATAGTTGATTTAGTTTTAAAACTACCTAATGGACAGTTATTGCCAATAGACTCTAAGTTTCCATCAGATAGTTTTAGTAGAATGATAGATACTACAAGTCCAGAAGAAAGACAAACACATCAGAAAAGATTTGTTGATGATGTTAAAAAAATGATAGATGATATTTCAGTGAAATATATAATTCCTGGAGAAGGGACAGTAGATTTTGCCCTAATGTATATTCCAGCCGAGGCAGTATATTATGAAATAGTTAACAATATAGGAAAAAGCTTTGATTTAGCTTCATATTCTTGGTCAAAGAAAGTTATTCTTGCTTCTCCTAATACTATTTATTTAACATTGAGAACTATAGAGCATTGGTTTAGAGATACTCAGATATCTAAACAAACTCAGGATATATTGAAAAGGTTGTCTAAAGTGAATCAAGATGCTACAAAGTTAATGGGGGATTTTAAGAAGCTAGGGAGTCATTTAAAGAATGCTGTATCCTCCTATGATAATTCAGAAAAACGTTTGGATATGTTTTCAGACAAAGTCGATAAGCTATTAGAAGTAAAAGAAACAAAAAAGTTAAAATAATATGTTAGCAGTAATAAAAACCGGGGGGAAACAATATATAGTAACACCCGGACAAAAACTAAAAATAGAGAAATTAGAAAAGAAAGAAGGAGCAGAGGTAAGCTTTAATAGTGTTTTGTTGTTGGAAAAGAATAAAGCTGTTGAAATAGGAACACCTATTTTAAAAGGAGTGAAAGTTATCGGAAAAGTATTAAAGCAAGGAAAAGCCAAAAAGATTATTGTTTTTAAATATAAAGCTAAGAAAAAATATCAAGTAAAAAAGGGTCATAGACAACCCTTCACAGAAGTAGAAATAGAAAAGATAGTAACTGAGTAATTATTTTCTTCCTTCTAAGGCAGAAGAAAGCGTTTCTCCATCTGAATATTCTAACTCGGCTCCAACGGGCAAGCCCCGACCCAGCCGGGTTATTTTTTTATCTAGAGGTTTTAATAATCTTTCTAAAAATAATAATGTAGCTTCTCCTTCGGTAGTAGGATTTATAGCTAAAATTATTTCCTTCAATTCTAATTCTTTAGCTCTTTTTAATAATTCTTGAGATCTTATATTTTTAGAATCTTTTATTTTTAATACAGGAACTGTTCCTCCTAAAATAAAATATAATCCTTTATATTTCTTTATATTTTCCATTGCTTGTAGATCAGATTCTTTTTCTACTACACACAATAAAGAAGTATCTCTTGTTTTATCTGAACATGTCTGGCAAATACTTTCTTCTCCTTCAAAGGGGTTAAAACAAAGAGTACAAAGCTTTACTTTCTCTTTTAATCTTTGAATTGTCTCAACTAAATCTTTTAACTCTTCTGTCGGAAGTTTTATTAAATAATAAACAAATCTGGCGGCTGTTCTATGACCGACAGTAGGAAACTTAGAAAAAATAGCAATTAATTGCTGAATTGTCTGAGAGGTATGCATTTTATTCTTGTTGTTCTTTCTCTAGATTTCTGAAGGCAACTCTAGCTTCGTCAAAATAAAGATTTATAGATCCAACTGGTCCATTTCTATGTTTAGCTATTATTATTTCAGCTATATTCTTATTTGTTGAGTCTTCTTTATATCTATCTTCTCTATGAATAAACATAACAACATCCGCATCTTGTTCTATAGCTCCTGATTCTCTTAAATCAGATAGTCTTGGTTTGGGAGGCATACGATGTTCTACTGATCTAGATAATTGAGATAAAGCTAGAACAGGGACATTTAATTCTTTAGCTAATAACTTTAAGGATCGGGAAATTTCTGTCATTTGTTGAACCATATTAGCTGTTCTGTTATCAGGCTCCATGAGTTGTAAATAATCAACAATTATTAAGTCTAACCCTTTTTGAGCTTGCAGTCTTCTGGCCATAGCCCTCATTTTTAATATTCTAGTTCCTACTCCATCATCTATATATATATCAGCTCTAGATAAAAGATCTAGGGCATGTCTTATATTGTTAAAATCTTCGTCTATAAGGTTGGCTCCTGTTCTCATCTTCCATAAATCTACTCCTCCTTGTTCTGCTATTAACCTATCTATTAATTGATCTTTTGACATTTCAAGACTAAATAAACCAACACTCTTCCCTTCGCTTATAGCTACATGAGAAGCAATATTAAGAGCCAAAGCACTTTTTCCTAAAGATGGCCTGGCAGCTAAAATAATTAAATCTGATTTTTGTAATCCTGATAATTTTTTATCAAGATCTGTAAAACCAGTAGCTAGGCCCCTTAATCCTCCTTTATGTTTTGATAAGGTTTCTACTCTTTCAAAGGCTTCTGCCAATCCTTCTTTAACATGAACAAAACTTTCATGCATTCCTCTTTTAATAACACTAAATATTCTTGCTTCTGCTTGATCTAATAAAATATCTGGTCTTTCAGCTTCGTTATATGCTGAAGACTGAATATCTACAGAGGCTGAAACTAATTCTCTTAATAAAGATTTATCCCTTACCGTAGTGGCATATTTATTTATATTAGCTGCTGTTGGTATTTCATTTATTAACTCAGTCAAATAACTAGTTCCTCCTATTTCTTCTAATATTTTCTTATCTTTTAATTTACTAGAAACAGTAAGAACATCTATTGGTTCTCCTCCTTGAAATAATTCTTTGCAAACTTGGTAAATATCTTGATGTTTCTTATCATAAAAGTCTTCTGGATCTAAAATATCAACTATTTTTACTATAGATTCTCTATCTATCATGAGTCCACCTAAAACAGCCCTTTCGCTGGGCGTGTCGTGTGGAGGAATTTTTGTTTTTAGTGTATTTTCCATTGTGGTTATCTTTCGTATCAACTATAATATAACAGAAAGAATGTAGTTAAGCAATTAATTAAATCATTTTAATTTAAAGCATTTATGAAGGTAGGACTTATATCTTTCCACACTTTTTCCCAACCCGGAGGAGTCAAAAGACATATTTTGGGTTTGGCAGATGAATTTAGAAAGAGAGGGATAGAGACTAAAATAATAGTTCCCAGAAGAAAGGCCTCAGAAAATTATGGGCCAGACGTAATTATTCTGGGAAAATCTTTTGCCGTTAACTATGCTGGAAGTCAAGGGGATTTATTTTTAAATTTTAACCCAACTAAAGTAGGAAAGGTTTTAGATAAAGAAAAGTTTGATGTTCTACATTTTCATAATTTTGGTTTGCCTTCAGCTTTTGAAATATTAGAAAAATCAAAATCTCTTAATATTTTAACTTTCCACGCTAATATAGAAAGAAATAATTTTTTAGAGAATGTTCCAGGATTTATGTATGTTATTAATAAATTTTTACAAAGGAAAATGGCTGGAATTATTGGGGTTGCTCCATTAAACTTAGATGTTGCTAAATATTATGATGGTTTTAAAACAGTAATACCTAATGGGATAGATCTGAATGAATTTAAACCAGAGGGACCAAAGATTGAAAAATTTATTGATGAGAAAATAAATATATTATTTTTAGGAAGATTAGAGGAAAGAAAGGGTTTAATATATTTATTGAAAGCATATAAGATATTATCTCAAAAAGATAAAAATATAAGATTAATAATAGTTGGAGAAGGGCCCTTAAAAAAGGAATATCAAAATTGGGTTAAGAAAAATAAATTAGAAAATGTTATTTTTGAAACAAAAATGGTTGAAGAGCAGGCTCCAGAATATTATAGATCTTGTGATATATACTGTAGTCCAGCTATTTATGGAGAAAGTTTTGGAATAGTTTTAATAGAAGCTATGGCGACTGGAAAACCAGTAGTAGCTTATGCCAATAAGGGATACGAGGGAGTTTTAGGAAAAGGAAAGGGAAATAAATTTTTAATAAAACCAAAAGACATTAAAACTTTAGCTAAGAAACTTGAAGATTTGATAAAGAATGAAAAACTAAGAAAAGAAATGGGGGATTGGGGAATAAAAGAAGCTAAAAAATATTCATGGACTAAAATAGCTGATCAGGTATTAGCTTTTTATAAAGAGTGTGGCAAGAGAAAAATTGACAAATAGTTAAGTAAGCTCTATAAAAGAAGAAAGTATAATTGAGGAGGAGCCAATGAAAGGGCAAAAAATATTAATAATCAGTAACCAAGACAAGCTTTATGGGGAAATAGAAGGAATCCTTAGCAAAGAATTATATTCTTTCGAGAGACTTGAACAAAATAACATCGGTATTATTAGAAAAATAAATCCGAAGTTAATAATTATTTCCGTCAACAAGAACATGCCTTTTTCCAATTGTTTGGAGATTAGGTCTCAGTATTATGAGATTCCAATCTTGGTGATCAGCACCTGGGAAGAAAAAGAAAGGGGAGTTATAATGTTTGATATGAACAACTTTCATTCTTTTAAAGATCATGTTTTTGAAGGCTCATTGATTAAAAAAGTAAGAGAAATGATCGTTTAAAAAAGATCTAAAAAAATAAAAAGGCGCCTTTTATTAAGTTAAAGACGCCTATTTTTTTAACTAAGTTTCTTTATTATAGATTTTTCTTTAGAATCTTTAACCTCAAAGCCAGCTTTGTTAATCTTTTTTCTTAATTTATCTGCTTTTTCCCAATTTCCATCTTTTCTATTTTTTTCTCTCTGTTTAACTAAGGATAATACAGCTTGTGGTATTTTTTCTTTCTCTATTGGTTTAAATATAAATCCAAATATCTTATCTATTTCTTCAAAGAAGCTTAGAATTTCATTAGCTTCTTTTTCGTTTAATTTATCCTTTGATATTAAATTATTTCCTTTGCTCAATAATTGAAAAATAGAAGCCATTGCTTTCGGAGTATTAAAATCATCCTCCATAGCTAATTGAAAAGCTTTATTTGTTTTTTTCGATAGTTGTTGAGACTTGGCATCTTTTATATCTACCCCTCTAAGTCTTTCTATGAATTCATCTATTTTATCTAATTCTTTATTAGCTTGAATTATTACTTTTTCATTATAATCAATAGGGGATCTATAGTGTAGTTTTATAATAATGAATCTTAATAACCTAGGAGATTGTGCTTTCAAAAATCCTTTTATGGTTATAAAATTTTCTAAAGATTTAGACATCTTCTGTCCTTTTACAGTTAGAAAACCGGTATGTAACCAATAATTCACCATAGGAGACTTGTCTGATATTGCTTCCATCTGAGCTATTTCAGCTTCATGATGAGGGAAGATCAAATCTCTTGATCCTCCATGAATATCATATTGTGAACCAAAGGTATCTTCTGTAATAGCTGTATCTTCTATGTGCCAACCAGGTCTTCCTTTACCCCAAGCACTTTCCCAAGTAGGATCTCCTCTTTTGGAAAGTTTCCAAAGACAAAAATCTCCCCTATTCCTTTTGCCTCTAGCTTCATCTATTCTTGTTACTGCATCTTCTGCTTGAGTTAATGTTCTTCTAGATAATTTTCCGTAATTTTTAAATTTACTTATATCGTAATAAATACCATCTTCTGGAATCATATAAGCATATCCTTTTTCTGAAAGTTTTTGAATTTGATCTATTATTTGAGGTATATAATCTGTAGCTTTAGCATATTTAGTAACACTGTCTATTTTCAGAAGTTCCATATCCTTTAGGTATTCTTGTTCAAATGTTTTAGCTAACTTCTCTGGAGTAGTTAATTTTTCTTTTGATCGCTGGATTATCTTATCATCTATATCTGTTATGTTTTGGAGGTAAGACACCTTATATCCTTTACTACTTAGATATTTAGCTATTACGTCAAAAGCTAAATATGTCCTAGCATGTCCTATATGAGAGAAATCGTATACTGTTGGACCACAAACAAAAAGATCCAGCTTTTTATTTAGCCTGGTCTTTAAAGGTTTCTTTTTGTCCGATAAGGTATCGTATATTTTTATCATCTCTTACATTGTAGCATATTTTTGATTTTTAGTTTAATTTTTGTTATTATGTATAATATGAAGAAAGTTGATGTAATTTTAGCACTAACAACCGGAGAAACTGCAGCTTGGTTTTTTAGTGGGATAGCCAAGGAGTTAAATCTAGAGATTGAGAACTTATCATTAATCTTAGCTGTTTTATTTCCTGTCTTAGCTGTTTTTGGTTTATGGCTTTGTTGGTTATTAGGTAAAAAATATATATGGATTTGGCAATTAGCTAAATATTTATTAATAGGAGTTTTAGCTACTATTTTAGATTTAGGAATATTAAATGGATTGATATTAGCCTCTGGAGTTGCTACTGGCGTAGCTTACGCTATCTTTAAAGGAATATCTTTTATTGTTGCTACTTCTGCTAAATACTTTGGAGATAAATTTTGGGCTTTTGAGAAGATGGAAAGATCTAATATGGGAAAAGAGTTTGGACAATTCTTCTTTGTTACTATGATAGGTTTGGGTCTGAATGTAGGAATTGCTTCTTTCGTGGTAAATGGCGTAGATCCTCAGCTTGGATTAAGTGCCTCAGCTTGGGGAACAGTTGGTGGAATAGCTGCGGCCTTTGGAGTAATGACTTGGAACTTTATAGGTTATAAATTCTTTGTATTTAAAAAATGAGTTTAGTATTATACAGAAAATATAGACCCAAAAGCTTTTCAGAAGTAATAGGACAAGAGCATATTGTCCAGACTTTGACTAATGCTATATCTTCTAACATCATGTCTCATGCTTATTTATTTTGTGGACCTAGGGGATCTGGCAAAACAACTTTAGCTAGGTTATTGGCTAAATCTTTAAATTGTGAAAATAGAAAAGGAAAAGAGTTTGAACCTTGTAATAAATGCTCTTCTTGTCTAGAAGTAATGAATAACCGTTCTATGGATTTAATAGAGATAGATGCAGCTTCTCATAGAGGGATAGACGAGATGAAAGAACTGATAGAGGGAATTAAGTTTTCTCCTTCAAAATCTAAATATAAAGTATTTATTATTGATGAGTCTCATCAACTAACTAAAGAATCTGCAAATGCATTATTAAAGACATTAGAAGAACCACCAGCTCATGCAATTTTTATTTTAGCTACCACAGAGATTCACAAGATGATTACTACTATAGTTTCTAGATGTCAGAGATTTGATTTTAGAAAACTTACCATAGAAGAGATAGTTAAAAGATTAGATATATTATCCAAGAAAGAAAAGGTTAAGGTTGATAAAACTGCCTTAGAATTAATAGCTTTAAACTCAGGAGGAGCTTTCAGAGATGCAGAAGGATTATTAGGACAAGCAATATCTTTTTGTGGTCAAGATAAATTAATAACTGTAGAAGAGATAAAAGATCTATTGGGTTTAGTAGAAATAGAAATGGTTAGTAGGTTTACTGATTATTTAATAGAGAAGAATGTTTCTGAAGCTGTTTCTTTCTTGAATATTATAATAGAGAAGGGGACTGACTTACAAGAATTCGTTAAAGCTTTAATAAATTATTTAAGACAAGGGTTAATATTAAAGATTACTGGGAATGATAAAGAGAATTCTATTGTTGCAGGTCTTACTAAAGAAGAGATAGAAAAGCTTAAAGGGCAAGCTTTGACCTTGAAAGAAGAGGAATTAAGGAATATATTGAATTTATTCTTGGAAGCAGAAGGTAAGATGAAATATTCTTCAATAGTTCAATTACCTTTAGAGTTGGCTATTATAGAGGCAATAGGCCTAAAAGAATAAACATTGCCGGGTCGTCTAACGGTAGGACATCTCCCCTTGGAGGAGAATATTCTAGGTTCGAATCCTAGCCCGGCAGCCATCACATGCTAAGTCAGGTGACCGAGGTGCGTTCGAATATCAACACCTCAGTTAATTAAAGAAAATTTCTATTGGAAACTTGTTATATGTGTGATATTATCAATAACACAAGGTGATTATATGGGAATATACAGCGAATACTTAAATAAAGGATTAAATTTTCAGGGAATAACAGACGAACGCAAGAAACAGCTTGGAATAATTTCTAAACTTCGAGGCGATAGAGATGTTTTAGTATATGCAGCAGACCTTAATAAGAGAACAGATTTAATTTCAATAAATTATTCAGATTTATTGCCAATTAGTGATCAATTGTCAAATTTGAAAGGGAAAAAAATTGATTTAATTATTGAAACTCCTGGCGGTTCTGGCGAAGTGGCGGAAGACATAGTGAAGTTATTACATAATAAATATGATGAGGTAGGTATTATTATTCCTGGATGGGCAAAAAGCGCAGGAACAATTATTGCGATGTCGGGTAATGAAATTTTAATGGGTTCGATTTCTGCTTTGGGTCCCATAGATGCTCAGTTAACTTGGCAAGGTAAACATTTTTCCGCACACGCACTTTTAGAGGGATTAAAAAAAATCAAAAAAGAAATAGAGGAAACTGGAACATTAAATAAAGCCTACATTCCTATTTTACAGGGCATTTCTCCTGGTGAGATAGAAAGCGCACAAAATGCTTTAAGTTTTGCAGAAGAATTAGTAAAAAAATGGCTTATTGAATATAAGTTTAAACAATGGGACATTCATTCAGGTAACAAAAAACCGGTAACCATCGAAGAAAAAGAGGAAAGAGCTAAAGAAATAGCTAAAAAGCTATGTGATCATGGATACTGGAAAACACATGCGAGATCTATTAAAATAAAAGACTTCGAGGAAATGAAAGTTAAGATAACAGATTATGCTCAAAATCAACCTTTGAATGAAGCAGTAACAAGATACTATACACTTTTACAAATGACATTTGGGACTAATATCTATAAAGTATTTGAAACTCAGGACTCTCAAATTTATCGTTTTATAGCACAAGGTATTCCACAACAAAATCAGGGGGATGCCAAGACTGTTATTATTGATTTTGAATGTAATAATTGTAAGAAACATTCAAAAATTCAAGCTAATTTGGGGGAGAAGCAACCATTACAACAAGATTGCTCTGAATTTCCTAAGGATAATAAATATATGTGTTCAGGTTGCCAAACAGAAAATAATTTATCTGAACTAAGGAGACAAATTGAAGCTCAAACTAAAAAAATAATAGTATAAATAATATGACTGATAACTTCGAAATAATTTATAAGGAACTTAAGAAAATAGACCCATCACAAAATGGCGAAAAGTCTTTAGTAAATGGAAAAGAAACGAGCCCTAGTGAATTAGATGAAATTGCAGAGTTGAGGCGTATAGTATTAGAACTTAATGATCCTGAATCTAGCACGTATACTTCATCTTAAACGTTTATTTATTGAAGTAGGATTTTCTTGTCTTTTAGAGTAAGTTTACTTTTCAAAAAGGATAAGAGCTCTCTTTTTTCAACCAGCGCTCCTTCCTTGAGAAGATATTTTGCGTAATCTCTCGAGCTGACATTAACATCCATGTTTCTTTCTTTTTGTCCAAGCATAATCTTGAATTTTTTAAGTCGAGCTATCTCTTGCTCGACTTTTAATTTTACCCCAAGTTCATCTAAGTCAATTTTGTCCATCAATTTTATTAATTCCTCAATTAAGTTTGGTTCATTGATCGCTGGATTCTTGCAGTCAATATTTCTCGCTTTTGTGCAGAAATAATAAACGTGGCGGTTAACTCCGCCATCTTTTAGCTTTTTAAACTTCTCGTCGGCCGATATGCCCGAACTGCAGTAACCGCATCTAATTAGTTTAGTAAAGGCGAATTCCTTGCTTTCGGTTTTTGGGATGAAGTTCTCGTTTAACGTCATCTGGACTCTATCAAATAACTCTTTACTGATAATCGGCGTATGTTTGCCAACATACCAATTGTTGCTTCCTATAGGATATTCAAACTCTCCGTAATAGAATGAATTCCTTAGAATCAGATAAACGTTCGCTAATACAAGAGGTTTACCAGTTTTGGTTTTAAATCCTATTTCTCTGAGCCAACGATATACTTTACGTCCTGACCATTGTTCGTTTGCCACTCTTCCAAACATCTGTTTTATCACTGGTGCCCGTTTCGGGTCTATCCGACATTGGCACTTCTTATCTATGTGCTTTTCGTTGAGATAACCCGTAGGAGCGACTCCAGGCCTTAATCCCATCTCACATCTAGTTCGTAATCCTCGCTTCACATTTACCGCTTTATTGTCGTTTTCCAGTTTAGCTTGAGAACCCAATATCATTAACATAAACTTTTCATTGGGATTATTGGTAAATTTTTGTCCGAATGTTCTTATCTCTAGAAGAAGCTTCTGGTCTATTAAATCTACTATAGATCCTAAGTCTCCAGCATTTCTACTTAATCTATCTGGAGCCCAGGTTAAGATACCGTTATACTTTCCTTCTTTTATTTCGGATAACATCTGGTTGAAAATCTGTCTTTGACCAACTTCCTTTGAAGAATGAGATTCACGTTTGATATCTACTATTTTTAGATTATCTTTTTCTGCCAAAGCCAGCATTTCTTTTACTTGAGATTCTATGGAAAGTACTTGTTTGTCTTCTGCTTCAGTTGATTTTCTGGCATACAGGCAATACTGCATATTTACTACAACAGGGGATTGGTGATTATTAAATTGTTCTTTTGTTATTTGTTCCATATTCTTGAATGGTTATTAATTATTATACTTCGACCTTTCAAGGACAGGATGCCGCAACGGTGCTAGGGAGTCCAGACCCCATTAGTTGATAACTTTTTTACCTTGAGTTTTTCTAAGAATGAGGTTATCCTTAATTAATTGGTAATTTATGGTATATAAACATAAATATTTTCAATTAGATTCCGAAAGTAAGAGGATTTTTGATGAAAATGATAAAGAACTTCGTTTGACGGGCAACGCTTTTCGTGTACTTATTTTTTTATGCCAAAAGAAAAACGCTAATATTACAGATATTGGTATTTTTTTAGATTGGGCAAAAGATTACGACGAGAATAACATGAGACAGTATAGATATAAAGTTAACAGTATTATAGGGCACGATGTTGTTGAATACAAAAATGGAGTTTATTATTTAGTTGGGGAGGTAAAAGAAATAGAGAAATTGGAGGTAGGTGAACGTAATACGGATTTATTACAGTCAGATAAGGTAGAATTAGAAAAAAGTATTATGGATAAGGTTAAAAATGTAAAATTTACCGTAATTCCAGCCATAGTAGCCATAGTTTTTTTATTGTTAAGCTTTTTTGATTGGCCGTACGGCTATTACAATGTTTTGAGGATAATCGTTACTGGTGTGGCCATTTATTACGTATATTATCTTTACACCGTTATTAAAAAGCTAGATTTTTGGTTTTGGGGTTTAGTTATCACCGTCATTATTTTTAATCCTATTTTTCCAATTTATCTGGGAGATAAGGCGGTTTGGGGGATTATTGATGTGATAACGGCAGTCTTTCTTATGAGTTTAATTGTTAAACTCAAGAAGCATAAAATCAAATAAATTTATGAGTATATTTGATGAGGTAAAAAAGGAAACTAATAAAAAGAAAACTAAGAAAGAAGTAAGGGGGAAAATGAAACTCTCCCTTGAAAGTATTTTTTTGCCCATCCTCAAGAGAATTCGGGCGGTGTCTTTTAAAACTAATTTGCCAAAAATAAGCTTGAAACCAAAGAATTTAATGACCTCCTTATTAATATCTTTAGCGATTATCTTGGGACTAGCAGGGATTGGCTACGGAGCGATTTATTATCAGACATCTAAAACAATAGAAGACGCTAAGCGATTAACGGAAACAGAAAACTACGAGGAAGCAATCAATGAGCTGAACCTCGCTCAAGTTAGCTGGGTGGTTGAAAAATTAGCTGTCAACAAACAAAAGATTTACGACGAGATAGACAAAAATAAAAAACTCTCTGAAGATGAATCTCAATATAATCAAGGAGTAGATGAATTAAACAGTGGTAACTTTCAGAAAGCTGTAGATTTATTGTTGGAGCTTCCCGAAGATTCTTTTTATTATCAGAGTGCACAACTAAAGATAGAAGAGAGTAAAAGAATGATGGTTGAAGGAGAGCTAGCTTCGGTTACGGTAGCTAAAGATATTGCCGAACAAAAAGCAAGGCGAGAAGAGATATCAAGAAAGGCAAAAGAACAAGAATTAGCAGCAAAAGAAGCGAAAGAACAAGAGTTAGCACAAGATAAAGATAACGACGGATTAACTTATAGAGAAGAAATTAATCTTGGAACTTTAGATAATGATTCGGATACCGATGACGATGGAATTATTGATGGTTTGGATTCTCATCCAGCAGGAGGAGGAAGATCTATAGCACAACATTTTGAATGGTATTATCATGATGAACCTTGGAAGTGGGATTATTCTTTTTCTTCCGATTGGTACGATTATTATAAAAATAAAGAACATGGTGATCATAGCGCTTCTTACGTAACAAGCGAAGATAAATATATTAAGGAAATTGCAGACATGCTTAAAACTGCGTCAGAAAAAAATAATTATAGTGGAAGTCTTTTTGCTACTGCCTTTATCCAATCTTTAGGATATGTTGGGGATGATGTTATAGGTTATAATGATTATCCGAAATATCCATTAGAAACTTTAGCTGAACAAAATGGGGATTGCGAAGATACAAGCTATTTAGCAGCTGCGATTATCGAAGCTATGGGGATAGACTCTGTTTTAGTTGAATTGCCAGGACACATGGCGATTGCAATAGCATTTTCAGGAGAACCGTCTGGATACTATTATAAAATGAACAACGGTTGGAGGTACTATTATATTGAAACTACTGGAGATGGTTGGCAATTAGGAGATTTACCAGAAGATAGCTATAAATATAAAGCTGCCACTTTAGTTAAACTTCCTTCTAATGAAAAAGAAATTGTATTTCCGAGTTATGAAAATCCTTGTTATTCCTCCAGTGATTTTTCGGGATACTATTATGATGGTAAAAATTACTATTCAAATAATACATGCACTAATCTTATTACGTGTTTATCCTATTCAGGTTATTATTATCATCCCCAAACAGAAAAATTTTATCACGACAGCGGTTGCACTCAAATATTAGTGAAGGGGTGTTATAAATCAAAGAGTTACTCTGGAAAATTTTATACATCAGGTTCATCTTGGTATTACGATTCTCAATGTACTCAAACGTATAAATCTATGAGTTGCAGCTACCCATCTTCTTATAGTTATTCATGCACTAGTGAATATAGTTATTCTTCGAAAAAGAGTACTTGTGATTATTACGCTTCATCCAGATATTTATCTAGTATGGCTAGTAGTTGTTACCAAGAGCTTGAAGAATGTAGAAGTGATATAAATGAATATCAGGCAAAATTAAATGAATATAATCAATGTTACGCAAGAAAAGAATATTAATTTTTAATCCATGAAAGAAAAAATTAGTTTCTGTGAAAATTGTGGGGCTTATGGTCCAATTAAACATATAGAATTTCATAAAAATATCGGTCTTTTAATTATGCGTAGTCAAGGGTCAGTTAAAGGTTATTTATGTAAAAATTGTATCGGTCATTTTTTTTGGGAATTTACTCTTATTACTTTTTTTGGAGGTTGGTGGGGAGTGATTTCTTTTTTTATAACACCATTTTTTATAATAAATAATATTTTCTATTATTTAGTAAGTTTAAAGTTAGAATCTATTGAAGAATTTCAATTAAGGAATAATGAGGGCAAAATATCAAATGATAAAACAAAAATTGATTATTGTTATAATTGTGGGAATGTAATCGCAAAAAATATTAATTATTGTACCCAGTGTGGTAAAAAGATAAAAGATGAATTGTCCAGAATGTAAAAGAAGAATATTCAAAGATGATAAATTTTGTGGGCATTGTGGTTCAATAACGAATTTTAAAGAAGAAAAGAATAATTATCCTAAAGTTTCTGATGAGTATAGGATAGAGCACATCGATTATCCTACCAAACAAGATAGACAAAAAAGACATACAAATATAATAAATGTTTTTTGTAATAACTGGAAGCCAGTTCTTTTTATAGGTATCGCACTTTTAATTCTGTGGAGTATTGTTTCTGATGGTGGATTTGGCATAAGAGAATTCCCTCAATTGACAGAACCAAAAAATATAACTTTTGAATGGGAATATAAAGGCTCTAAATATGTTATAAGAGAGACTCTTTATAAGACAGTTTACGATTATTATCATTCAGATCCAGATAAAGATTGTTCACAAGAATCAAGTGGGTATGAAGATTGCCTTAAAAGTTTTTTAGAAGAAGCAGAAGGAGATAATACAATTTCTAAAATTGCATCAGACATTAAAGCGGTGGCTTTAAAAAATGGATTAAGAGGGGATGAATTAATAGAATTAACTGTAGCTTTTGTTCAATCGATACCTTACGATGAAAATAAACTTAAATTAGTTACATATCCTAATAAAATTGAAGATGTATATCCAGTGTATCCTTACGAAGTTTTATATAATAATAAGGGGGTTTGTGCGGGTAAGAGTTTTTTAACTGCGTCACTCATAAGGGAACTGGGTTACGGGACTGCTTTATTTGATTATGATCCAATAATAGAAGGTGAAGTTGGCCATATAGCAGCAGCTGTTAAATGTCCCAAAGGATACTCTTCATATAATTCTGGCTATTGTTATATAGAAACCGTAGAAACTGGATTTAAAATAGGAGATATACCGATAAATATTGATGCTGGGATACCTAAAACAAGAACGACAATAAAGTTATTTGGAGAAGAAAATGTATTTGATTTCGATGAATTAAAAGATGCAGAAATTCATATAATGGCAGATGGTAACAGTTATCAGGGGATAATTGACACAGTTCAAACAATGCGAAAAATAGAAAATCTAGAAAGCGAGATTACTAGATTATATTGGGTTATAACCTCTTTAGATGAAGAAGCTAATCAACTAGAAAATAGTGCAAATTATTATGAACAACAAAGTGAAGCGGCCTATGAAAGACATTCAATTTTAAGG
>JBDRIW010000003.1:0-3792 GCA_043815465.1 Candidatus Nealsoniibacteriota bacterium
GTTCTGGCTGAAAAAGCAGAACCAGCAACCCCATCTATCATTAATTTAAGATAAATATTATACTTTGGCAAATTAACAAGATCTGTAGCAACAAATTCAGGAGCAAATTCCTTTTCTAAGAATTCTGCATCTTCTGCTCCAACTCTAAAAGAAACAATAGTTCCTACGTTTCCAAAAACAGCATCTCTAACAGTCTCTTCCATTTGAGTTATATATTGATGACCTAAAGTAAGAGCTAATCTATACTTTCTGGCTTCAGAAAGAATATTAGTAAAAGATTCTGTAGCAAAGTTTTGAAACTCATCCACATAAAGAAAAAAGTCTTCTCTTTCTTTCTCTGGAATATCTACTCTGGACATGGCAGCTAACTGAATTTTTGTAATTAACAAAGCTCCTAACAATCTTGAATTATCCTCCCCTATTCTTCCTTTTGACAAATCCATAATAAGAATTTTTTTATTATCCATTATTTCTCTCATATTAATATTGGACTTTACTTGACCAATAATATTTCTTATCAAAGGAACAGAAATAAATTGTCCTATTTTATTTTGAATAGCAGCGGTAGCTTCTGTCTCATATCTTTGAGTATACCTAGCAAATTCATTCACCCAAAAAGATTTAACAACAGGATCTGTTATCTTGTCTATCACTTTCTTCCTATATTCTATATCAGCCAACATTCTATTGACTCCCAAAAGAGTTGCTCCTGGGTATTCTAAAAGAGCTAAAATACAATTGTTTAAAATATATTCCATTCTGGCAGACCAAACATCTGGCCAAATCTTTTTAAAAACTCCCATTAATCCTGAAGCCACTAAATGGCGATGTTCAGGATCTATACTCTCCATTATATTAAAGGCTAAAGGAAATTCTAAATCAGCAGGATTAAAATAAACAACATCATTTATTCTATTTGAAGGAATATAATCTAAAAGTTCTTCAGCTGCTTCTCCGTGAGGATCTACAAACCCTATTCCACGTCCTGCCTGAATGTCTTGAATAGCCATATTCTTAATAGCTACTGTTTTCCCCATACCAGTTTTCCCGATCACATACATGTGTCGTCTTCTATCGTCTGTTTTTATCCCAAATTTCTTTAATTTATTTCTGAAAGTTGTTTCTGCAAAAAAATTAATGTCTGACATAATTTAAAAGTAATCTTTATTATTCTATTGGTAAATCTGTAGATGATCCCCCCTTTTTTGATTCTATTCTTGGAACACTTACTGCAGGAGCTGATCCCTTGCTTGGGAAATGAAATAAAGAAGCTAATTCTTCTGTATTCAAAATAAAAAGTGTTTTTGGGGGTGAAGCCTTTGGAAATGAAACAGGCCATCTTCTAATATAATTTCTAAAAAGCCTTCTATTTCTTAAATAAGTTTTTCTTGGAACTATATATTTATTATAAGGGACAAATAGACTCTTATGAACTTTTGATAAAGTCTTTCCATAAGGAAAAATTGCATTTAAATTAACCGTGTTATAACCATTAAAATAAACAAAGGCTAATCTAAAATTGGGCTTAAACCAAACATCTCTTTTCCCCAACCAAATAAATCTCGCATTACATCTAAAACAAGGTTTAGATATTTTCTTTTCTAGGGCACCTAAAATTTCTCTTTCTCCAGGAGTTAATTTCATTTCAGGAGGAATAATATCTCTCTCTTCTGGTTTTTTTTCTTCTGCAATTTTTCCAGTTAATAAAATTTCGGCTCCTTCTCTAATCATTGATTTATCACTTTTTTTATCTTCTTCTCTCCTAGCCATCTTATCTCTAACTTTTTCTCCCGCTTTAAGCCAAGGTTCTAAATTTTCTTGAGCCCATGGTTCAGCTGATATTTGTATCCAAAGTTGAGTTCCAGGACCCACCTTATCCATAGATTCCAAAAGCGTTGCTATTGGATCAACTTTCTTTTCTTCATCTTTCTCCATTTCTGTTTCAAACTGAAGATAAGTTTTGAGAGGCAAATGATCATCTTTCAATATAAAATAATCTGCTCCCCATAAATCCCACTCCTTATTAGGAATATTTTGTGGAACATATTTTGTATAGTCATCCGCTTCAGATATTTCTGATTGCGGATATTGGGCATAAATACTAGCTTCTATCGCCTGTCTATATGCTTGTAATGCTCTAACGTAAAAATGGACTTCTCCTTCTATGGAAGCTATTTCAAAAGATACTCCTGTTTGTACTTGACCATCTATCCATTCTTCCCACCAAGAACCAGGTGGCTGAAAAATAGCAGCTTGGATGCCAACCATAACATGGTCCATAGCTCTAATAGGTTTTTCAATGTCTCTAGGTAGTTTTACTTCCAAAAGAATACTTTTTTGAGAAAGCACCCAAAGTTCTTGACGATAAAACTTATAGAAGAACAAAAAAGGCTTCCAGAGTAAAAAAGGTAAAGGAAACCACCACCAATTAGATAATACCGCTCCAACGTATTGGAGCAACAAAATGAATTCTTGTTTCATATGTTAATTAACTAGTTTTTACGTCGTAAAAACCTCCTGAATCCCTTAAAAAATATTTCCTATTACTTAAGTTTAACAAAATAGTGTTTTCTTTAACAAGTCTTTTCTCTTGTACTTTTTGCACAATTTGTTCTTTAGTTAAAGGTTTTTTATATTCTTTTAAAATACTTTTAATAACATCCTTAACAACACCTTTTTCATAACCCCATTCATTTAAAGCATATATCCCCCTTCCAACCAATACAAATCTAGTATCTTTAATAAGTTCATTATGTACAGTTTGAGGCAAAGAGGCAGGAATCAACCCGGCTACTTCCGTAAAATGTAGAGGTTCTTTATTTTTCTTCAAAGCTATATAAGCTTTGTCTTTTATTCTTCTTGGATTAACTTCGGGCCATTCTTTTAATCCATAAAAACCTTCTTGATTCTTTAATATTTTTTTTGAAATTTCTAAAGAAGATATTAAAATATTTGAATTAATAGAAAGTAGTGAAATTAATTCTGATAATTTCATTACCTTCTTTGATTTCTTAATTCCATCATAAACAATATCTATATTTTTTTTAGCAGAAGCAAAAGACTCCTTTCCTTGTGCCCAAAAAGGATAAAAACTTTCTGTTTCACTAAATCTTTTAACAGTCTTTAAAATACTTAACAAAAAGAAAATCTGATTTTCTTTGGTAGCCAAATCACCAAAAAGGAGCTCCTCTTTCTTAACTCCTCCTGATTTTTTTAAATAATCCTCTATAGCTTGAAAAACTTTTTGTTGTTTTTCAATCTGAGGTTGTAATTTTAAGAAAGCGTCTGATTCTATTTGACGAACTCTTTCCCTAGTAATTCCTAAATTATTTCCTATGACTTCTAAAGTTTCCCTTTTTTCTCCTTTCAAACCAAACCTACGAGAAATAATTTCCCTTTGTTTTTCTGGAAGGACTTTCAAGAAATTTGATATAATTTTTGAATAATCTTTAGTCATAATATCAATATTATATATTTTGGCATATTTTAGAACAATTGTCAATATATCTTCTCCTAAGCTTAAGCCAAGCTACTAGAAGAGGGCTAACTAAAAAGAAAGAAGAATAAGTACCGGCTAATAGCCCTATAATCATAGCTAAAGAGAAATATTTTAATGTCTCTCCTCCAAAGAGATAAACTGAGACTAAGACAAATAAAGTGGTTAAAGAAGTACTTAAAGAACGACTTAATGTCTGATTTAAAGAAATATTAACTGTATCTTGATAATCCTTTCCTTCTCCCCTAATTAAGTTCTCCCTTATTCTGTCAAAGACAACAACCGTATTATTAATA
>JBDRIW010000004.1:0-17744 GCA_043815465.1 Candidatus Nealsoniibacteriota bacterium
GTTTAAAGATGTTTTAGAATTAATAGAAAAGTTGAGAATGTGGAATATAGAATATAACAATACGGAACACTGCGGACTTAATGGGTTAACGCCCAACCAAGCCCTTAGATTATGAGTGCAATATGTCTGTGTCTAAAACAAGAATCTTATTTAGTTTTTGGAGTTTCTTCAACCTTTTCTTCTGGTTTTATCTCTTTGAGAGGATCTTCTATTGGTTTTATTTCTTCTACGGAGTCTTTAGGTTTTTCCACTGAAACTTCTTCTGTAATCTTTTCTTCTTCTGGTTTTATTTCTTTTACTACTTCCTGTTTTTCTCCTACTGATTCTTCTGGCTCAACAGGCTTTTCTTCTAAAACAGGTTGTTCTTTTTTGGTTGGTTCAGCCACTGGAACTTCTGCTTCTATCGGCTTTACTTCTTCCTTCGGAGCTTCTTTCTTTGATTTCTTATGTAAATCTATTTTCTTTTTATCTATTACTTTTTCTGAAACTAATAAATTATGAACTGTTTCAGAAGGTTGAGCCCCAACACTAATCCAATACTTAACTCTTTCTACGTTTAAGGTCTTGTCTTTCGTAGTTGGGTTATAAGTACCTACTTGCTCAACAAAACGACCTCTTCTGGAAGAATTTGTTTTTTCTGTTACAACTATCTTGAATGATGGTTGATTCTTTTTTCCTATTCTGAAAAATCTTATTACTAACATGTTATTTTTTGTTTAATGCATTTTTTGCCGCTGCTTCCTCTGCTTCCTGTTTGGAAAACCCTGAGCCTTCAGCTATCATACTTTTATCAAGAAAAACACCAATAGTAAAGTGTTTAGCATGATCAGGTCCAGATTCTCTCAATACTTTATATAATGGAGTGATACCTGTTTCTTCTTGAGCTCTTTCTTGAAATAAAGATTTACTATCTCTATGCAATCCTTTTTCAATTATTTCTGGAAGATCTGGCAATAAATGTTTTTTAATAAATTGTTCGCAAACTTTATATCCCCTATCTAAATAAACTGCGCCGACAAATGATTCAAACGTATTAGCTAGAATATATTGTCTAGCTTTTCCCATTTCCTTAGCTTCTCCTTTAGATAATAATAAATAATCATTAAACTCTAATTTCGAAGCTATTTCTGAAAGTTTTTTAGCATTCACCAAAGAAGCTCTCCAACTAGTCAATTCTCCTTCTGGATTCTTGGGATATTTTAAATAAAGAGACTCTGTAACTATAAGCTCTATTACTGCATCCCCCAAGAATTCTAATCTTTCATTATTCTCCAATTTAGAATCAGGATTTTCATTAAGATAGGATCTATGACAAAAAGCTTGAGCCAATAAATCATTTTTTTTAAAACTTATCCCTAATTTCTTCTCTAAATTTTTAAATTCTTTCAATTTTTTACTGTCAGCTTATTATCTAGCTACCTTATAAAACAAGATAACGAGGTGATAATCCAACAAATTACTTTTTAATTTCTTCGACTTTTACTTCTTTTTGTTCTCTATTTTCAAGTTCTTTATAAACAGTTCCCAATACTCCATTAACAAATCTTCCAGAACTCTCTCCTCCAAAAGACTTCGCTAACTCTATCGCTTCATTAATAGCTACTTTAGGAGGAACTTCATCCTTATTAGTATAAAGTAATTCATAAAGTCCTATCCTTAAAATATTCCTATCTACTATAGTGATTTGATCTACTGGCCATTCTGGAGCAGCTTTTTCTATAATCTTATTCAGCTGAGGTAGATATTTTACAACTCCTGCTATTATCTGCCAGACCAAACTCTGATCCTCTAACCCAGGACCGAATTCTTTTACATTCTTTTCTGTTATTTTTTCCAAATCCCCTCTCTTTTCTCCAAAGTCCCATTCATATAGGCTCTGCATGGATATGGATCTCGATAAATGACGTGATGCCATATATTAAGAATTTTTATTTAAAGTTCTTATTGTTTTGATAAGTTTTGGAGATTTAATTTATCTCCTTTTTTATCTTCAGCTTCTTTCAAAGCTAATTCTTTTTGTTTTAATTTCTTTTCTTTTTTAGTCAATTTTTTCATTACATCTATAACCTCAACTCCTTTATAAAGTCCACAGTTTTTACAAGCTGTGTGAGGTAAGATAGGCTTTCCACATTTAGGGCAAATAGACAAAGCAGTAGCCGTTAAATAAATCTGGCTCCTTCTTTGATTACGTCTTGATTTTGTATGTCTCTGTTTTGGTACTCCCATAATATATTTAATCTAACAAATTATTTTTTAAAAAGCAATGTTTAGATAAAAAAAGAAGATTTATAGAACCTTCTTCTTTATTCAAATATTAATTTATACTCTAAATAATTTAAAAATAATTGAGAATATTTTATACAACCAACCAGCCGGTGGAACCTCCTTATATTCTGGTAGAGGCAAAGTTACAGATATAATGTTCTCAGAACTTTCACAACTATAACCAGAAGAATCTGTAACTTGAAGTTTTATTGTATTTTCAATGGTGGAAAATAAAATATTAGGATATTGGGAGATATTAGTAGTAGTTCCAACATATTCTCCCGTACCTGAAACTATTGTCCAGAGATAATTAGATATTAAAGCTCCCCCATAAACTTGAGTTAAATCAGGGTTGAAAATCACCACCTCTTCTTCGGTAGGTTCTTCTGGAGTCCAATTAAAATCAGGCCAAGGATATGCATGATTAGGGGTTGTAAAGATATTTACATCTGACCAATCTGACCAATTTCCCTGATCATCTTGTACTCTAACTATCCACCAATAATTAGTATTCCAACTAGCTAAATCTCTCCAATCAGCGACCAAAGGAGTATAAGCCACAGAAGAACCTCCTGAAGCCGTTATTTCTTCAGGGTCCTGAATAGCAAAATTAGAATCATCATCTATTCTTATTTCATAGGCTTGTTGAGGATCTCCGTCAGGGTCAGAATATGTCCAATAGAAAATAGGTAGAGATAATTCTTGAAATGTACAATTATCCCATGTTTCGTTAGTGTCAGACGGAACGTTGGGGAAATTATTGCAGATGACACTATCTAGACAACTACTATCTGTTTCTCCTTGAGCGTCTCTCGCTTGTCCGCAAGCGTTAAAAGTACCAGGTCCAAGACAAGTATATTGGCAAGAACAAGAACTGATAAAACCAAAAACTAAACAAGTTTGAGTACAAGGCGAAGTAACGTTGCATTGAGTAAGATTTCCGTTACTATCGGAACAAATTACCTCAACAGTAGCTATTTCACCTATTCCTTTGATTACGGCTTGAACCACTTGAGGAAAAACTAAAAATAAAAATAGAATTATTAATAAGTTGAACAAGATTTTTTTATTTAATCTAATCATTTATTTTTGAAAATATTAAACTTTTCTTTTGTTTAAATTAATAATATGATGAATTTTATCGTCATGGAATATGGATTGCGTAGCTCCCCTGAGCCATTTTGTATTAATTATTGCCATACCCTTGTATTCATCCCAAATCATGGGTTCTGCTAAAAATTTTAATAAACTGCTGCTGGAAGGCATAAATTGTAAAAACTTTTTACTTATTTTCTGACTTTCTTTACAATCAAAAGAACAAGGAATATGAGAAATGGTTTTGACCCCAAAATTTCTAAGGGCTACATTTATTTCAGGTAAAATATTGACAGAAAGAGTTTCAGCACTTACTTTTTTGGGAAATCCTTTGCCGTCAGCTACTTTTTCTTTACTAATTTTTACTCCTTTTGTTTTTTTGGCTGCCGTAAAAATTGAGTCTATCGCATCTTTTTCTTTAGAATATTTAAGTAATGATTTAATACAACACGAAGGATATCCTAAAAGTTTTCCAATTTTACTAACGCTATTTGCCCCCCCGGACCGAAGACACCCTACTAACTCTTGAGCTTTCTCTTCAGAATAAGAAACCGCGCATTGGATAAAACGAGATTTTTCGGAAGAAAATATTGGTTGAACTAAACTATTGTCTTTCTCAATTTTCTGAATTGGTAAAAAAATCAAACCCATTTTATTAAAATTAAAACATTCTTCTTGATATTTTATGTCTTCCACCAAAAATATTCCGCAGTCTCTTACTTTATTAACCACAGTCATTAGCTCAGCTCTATTAAATTCTTCTGCCCATCTATAAAATAAATCGGAATTGTCCCGACAATTTTCTCTCCAAACTATTCTTGAAAAAGATGGTATCTCAACTTTATTAAGTTGATTTTGATTATTTTTTAATTGATTCATTTTTATGAGAAGATCCTTGAAGGGGTCTTCTATCAGAAACATTAATAGGTCTTTGCTTTTCGGGGAAGGACGGTTTAAAATTTGGTTCGGTTTTTAGAGGAACAAAAGGAAGCAAAGCTTTTAATTTTTTTTCAAAAAATTCAAAAAGAACGTAGTAAGCCTCACAAAACCTATCTTTATTTCGCCAATCCCAATCTCTAGCGACAGCAGGACATCCTCCAAAACAAACTTTTCCCCCATAACGACAACCCTTACAATCTGTTTGGCTTAATAGATTCCATCTAAAAGAAGGACAAACTGGGAAATCTCCTTGATAAAATATTTCATTATCAAATCTCCCACATAAATTAGGAACTCCTCCTGCAGTAACATGTGTAGCATGAGTACAAAAAGGATCACAATCTTGAAAGGTGCACTCACTACGTTTTCCCAATAAAGCATTAACTATGCTTTGAAAAGGACGAATATTGGATAAATTATTATCAACAACAAAGTTTGCCAAACGTAAGTAGGCTGATTTGGCTTGTTCAGGAGAAATTTCAATTTTAGAATCGGGATGATAAATAAGATTAACTTTTGATGGGATTCCTTCTTTTGAAAAATCAAGAATGAGTTTTTCTATATATTTTATCTTTTCTGGAGCAACATTATTTTTATGAATCGTCATAAGAACAGCTGTAGCAACCCCAGCTTTTTTTAATTTAAGTATATTATTTATTACCAAGTCTGTGTTTTTTTTAGTCTTTCCTCTCCATTTATTAGCTGGCCAGTAACCATCTACAGAAACACCAATATGAGTTTTATATTTTTTGAAAAGTTTAATTTTTTTATCTGAGATTAAGCTACCATTAGTTTGAATATTAGAACGGCCAGACAATTCAAAGCTTAACTTTAATAATTTCTTTAATATTTTTTCTTCCATATAAAGAGGTTCTCCTCCATGTAGAATAATCCCTCCTTGTTTTTTGGGAAATTCTTTTCTTAATGTATCTTCAAGAACTTTAATATCAGTAACTTTTCCATCACGAAAATTTCTTCTAGGAGAAGTATTATAACAATAAGTACATGGGCCCTCTGGTCTATTTTCAAAATTACATCGTAGATTCGAATCAACTATAAACATAAAACAATTAAAACATAACTAATAATATTAATAAACACGCTTTCTATTCTACATTAACACTCTCTACTTTAGGGGGAACATTGTCAGAGTAATCGGAATAATCTTCGTAATCGTAATAATCTCCATAGTCTGAATAATCTTCGTAATCATAATAATTATCATAATCACTATAATTATCATAATCACTATAGTCAAGATAAGGAGCTGAGTCAGAATAGTTATTATAATTACTATAATCATTATAGTTACTATAATCAGAATAGTTACCATAATCAGAATAGTTACCATAATCATAATAATTTCCGTAGTCAGAGTAAGGAAGAGAATCAAGGTAACCAACATCGCCGTAATTTACGTAATTATGATAAAGTCCACCACCTGGCGCAACTGCATCACTATAATCAGGATAAACAATATCATAATAATCATCATAATCTACATAATTTCCATAGTCTCCATAATTTCCATAGTCTCCATAGTCGGCATAGTCTCCATAGTCTAAATAATCATTATAGTTACTATAATCAGAATAGTTACCATAGGCGACATCATCAGAATAATTATCCGAATAATCTGAATAATCTGAATAATTCCAATAATCTCCATAATCTGAATAGTTACCATAATCAGAATAATCTCCATAATCTTCGTAATCTCCATAAGCCTGAACTCCATCTGAATCGGGATTATCTTTTAGATCAACAAAATGTTCTATTATTTTAGAAGCTCCCCCACCAATCAAACCAACTCCAAAGCCTAATACTATAGCTTGAATTTTACCAATAGACCCCCTATCTTCTTTCAAGAAATTTTTAACTTTTCTTTTTATGTCTTTCTTAAACATGTTTACGATTAAATAATAACAAAAATAGAATCTTTAATAAAGTAAGTTATCAATATTCCTAAAATTAAGATTAAGGCAAAGGGTAAGGTTTTTGATATTCTTATTGTTTCAAAGTCTAATTGACCAGATGCCTTCATCTCTTGAAAATTACTAATTTCGCCAACCTTAAGGCCATCTGGATTATACCCAAAAACTGGTTTTGATTTCATTCTTTGAGTTAATGAAGTAAGAAAAGTTAGAAACGCTATAGGTTGTTTTACAAAGTGTTGATCTTTTTTAAAAACCATTTCATTTAAAATCATACCCTCCTTAAGATCTTTAATTTTCACTTCCGAAGAAAAAAGATGTTGGCTTAAAGAAATTATCCAAATAGCTAATATGATTAACGAAGAAAAAATGGAGACTTTTATAAAAAATAATGTGTCAATGAATTGAGGATAGAAAATAAAAGATAAAACAATAATAGTCGTAAAGAAATAAATTACTTTTATTTTTAGTTTATTAATCACCCAAAAAATTCCCAAGAATAATGGAATAGTTAAAAAATAATCAAGATTAATTTTAAAAAAAGACAAAATGAATCTACGCAAAATAATTATTCCTGTGCCAATCGTAAATATGTTAACTATAATAGGAAATTTTAATATATTGGTTGCAGTTCGAATTTTTTCTTTCCAATTAGTCTGGACTAATATTTGACCAGTTAAAAATAAAAATAATGGCACAGCTGAATTCACCAGAATTGCTAACCCAGGGAAATATCCGATTGAAGAGCTAAACCAACTTATGGGAAAAAAAATAACTAAACTTATATAAAGTTTAGCATCTGCCGCTGACCATAATCCTGCAAACCAAATGATTAATCCCACCATTATCCCAGAAAAAATATTAATAAAGAAAGGAAGGGGCTGATTAACAAAAGATCCCGTATAATAGTTTAAGAAAAATCCTGCACCAATTAAAACCAATAGAAGACAATTTCTAATTCTTCCCTTTTTAAAATCTTCATACATGATCCACCCGCCAAATACTGCCAAAATACCTAAGAAAAAAATATCTGCCATATTCAGATTAAATATTTAGAATTAATTTTCTAAATTATGCTTATTGTCTTATCATTACTTTCACTCTATAAGCGGCCCAAACTCCATCCTTTCCCATCTCGACTAAACATGATACATCATCACCAACCTTTAAATCCAGAAATGATATCATCTCTGGAATAGCTTCTTTTGATTCTTGTGATACTATTTGAGCATCTGTAGCAACAGAAACTTCTAGTATTGAATCTCCAGACCCTAAAGTCAACACATTGTCTTCGATCTTCTTAATATCTCCTGCGGTTACAAAAGTAAACCTTTCTACTAATTTTGAATCTCTAAGATCTTCCACTGTTTTTACGAATTCTGTTTTTCCCTCAACCAATTCCCCTATAGATCCAAGATTCTTAGAAAAATCTTGAAAAATTAAACCAGTCCAAATTAAATTAATCAAAACAATAATTAAGATAACTATATTTATTTTTTGCATATTTTAAATTTTAGTATAAACGAAAACGACCTTTATTTAAAAACTATCACTATGTTAATTATATACTAAATAAAATAGATATAGAAGTCTTCTATTTATAGATAATTTAATTCTTTTTGGTTTCCAAAAAAAAGAACCACTAACACTGTTGCACTAGCGGTTCTCCCCTTTTTAGGGTTTCACTGAAAATTCATTCGTTTACTGTTCCTTTTACCCGAATCATCCAATTTGTCTCTTTTTCAGAAACTTTTACATCCCATGGTTTCTTTTCCCAATCTTGCACCAAAGCAGAATGTTTATTCTCGGTGCTTGAATCGTAGTGCAAGTAAAACCCGCCTTCTCTTGGGGTATCGGTAATAACGACAACAGAGAATTTGCTATTGACGACGATGTCGGGAATTTGGATAGATTTCCATTCCACACCCTCAAAATTAGCGTGGGGCACTGAGATTTTATATATCTCTTCTCCATACTCGTCCCATATTAGGATGACAACTTTCCGATTTTCGTAACCGATGCCAACGAGTTCTCCAGACACCAAGACTTCTTTTATCGTATAGGGCCCTTGTGGAGGCTCATATTCAACAAGAAATCCGTATCCCACTCCACCTAATCCATGTTTCCCATCTGATATACCATCATCGTATTTTAATTCTACTTCTTTGATAGTTTCCGAACCGGAGCAAGCCGTGAAGCTAAGCAGAGTAACCATAACCATCAACCCTATAAAAAATTTCCTCACTTTCTTTTCCCTCCTTATTAATATGAATTTTCAGTGTGAATTTGTTAAAGGCCTATTCTTCTTTTTAAAGAATAGCACAATATTATAAAAAAGTCAATCCCTAAATTTTGAAGGGAGAATAAAGAACACTAATAATAAAATCCCAGCTAAAATAAGAACCCAGTCCCCATGTTTTGTATAAAAAGTTTTATGAGAAATTAAATATATTTCTCCTAAAATAAATTGATTCTCAAAATTAGGCGTAGACTTAACAACATCTCCCCTATTATTAATAATGTATGATTTCCCATAATTTGTTGATCTAACCAAGTATCTTCCGTTTTCGGCTGATCTAAACTGAAGCATGGATAGAGTTTGAGAATTAAGAATTTCTGAACCACCAGAGAAAGACAAGCTACCTGCATTAAAAAATAATTGACTCCCCTCCTTAACAGAATTTAAGTGAAGGTTCGGTGAAATGACTTCAGAACAAAATAAAAAACCAATATTTCTTTCTTCAGAAAAAGATAATAATGGTTCTTTATTTCCCCTCCTTATTCCTTTCTGATCTTTAATCTTTTCTAACCAGTTTTTATTAATAACTCCAGCAATAAATTCAAAAACAAAAGGAGGATAATCTCCATATGGTAAAAGAAATCTTTTTTCATATTCTGTTGAAGTTTTTTCTTTTACGTTATAAAGAAGACCAATAAATTTTCTTTCTTCGTTCGTACCAGAATCAATTATCCAAACATTTTTATCAATAAAAACACTATTTAAATATTCTTTATTTTCTTCTTCTTTCAGAAAATTACTACCCTCTGGGAAAATAATAACATCAATATCAATAGAATCTTGAAGAATGCTTTTTAATAATTGCATCTGAATATAATTTTTAGCTTGTCTTGCTTCTTTTGACGGAGATATACTTGAAGAAATTTTAGTTTGAATAACAGCAACATTTATTTTTTCATCATCCTTCCTTGCTGTTATTGAGGTTAAAGAAAAATAACTAACAACTATTGCCAAAATGAGAAAGATAAACACTAAAAAAGAAATTCTATTCTTATTTATTATCAATCTAAAAAATAAAACATTAACTAGGATAATTAAAAATCCGATTAAATATATACCACCGACGCTAGATAGAAATCTAGCTCCAGAATTTGAGCTTAAAAGGTAAGCTAAATTTCCAAGTGTCCAATGGGCCCCAAGAAGGGATTCGTTCCCTATAAAAAATAATCCAAAAGCCCAGCTTCTTATCCATTCAAAAATAATCCATAAAGAAGGAATTAATAACAGATCAAGATAATTCCTTTTTCTAAATATTCCACAAACAAGAACAAATAAGGAAACAATTAAGGCTAAAAATCCAACAAAAATTAACCAAGGAAATATAATTAGAATAAAACTGAGAAAATTATTATCTATGCCAAACCAAGATAATGGTAAAATATCAAAAGCCCAACTCATTACTTGAGCAATAAATAAAAATCCTACGATAAAACCAGCTAAAAATAATTCTTTAAAAGAAAGATTCCTTAGATTAAGAAAAAATAATAAAGGCAGAAAAGCCACCCAAATTAAAAAACCTAGATAAGGAAAAATAAAACCAATACCCAAAAGAAAACCAGAAAAAACAGGAAAAATAAATTTCCACTTAGGATGGTTAACTAATTTTAAAAGTTTTTCTATGAATTTTAGATAATCCATATTTTTTAACTATTTTTCGATGATATTTTGTAGGATATCCTTTATGTTTATCAAACCCATATAGAGGGAATTCTTTATGAAATTTTTCCATTATCCTATCTCTAGTTACTTTAGCAATTATACCAGCTGCCATACAAGAAAAAACTTTCCCATCTCCACCAATTATTGATTTCTGAGGTAACTTAGAATTTATTTTAAAGTTACCATCTAGAATTAAAAAATTAGGTCTTACTTTCATATTCTTAACAGCTTTTTTCATAGCTAACTTTGTAGCTTCAAGAATATTTATTTTATCTATTACTTTTTCTGACACCCTACCAATCCCCCATTTAATATTAGTATTAGTTGTTAATAATTTAAAAACATCTTCTCTGCCTTTAGGGCTCATCTTTTTTGAGTCTGCCATCTTAGGAAAATCAATTTTGATTTTCTGATTTCTAATCATCGTAGCGGCAGCAACCACAGGTCCGGCCAAACAACCCCTTCCCGCTTCATCCAGACCAACTACTTTCTTATATCCTACTTTCCATATTCTCCCCTCTTCTCTAAGGTTAAGTTTTTTCATTAGATAAATTATAACAAGAACTCCGCCATAAGGCGAAGTTCTTGTAAAATTTCTATCTCACTTTCAGAAACCGCTAATTGTTTAGTGATCTTTGAAAGTGAGAATAATAAAAAGTATTTTAATCTATGTTTTATACTATATCATACATTTTCAATTTGTCAATAGCTCTCTTTCTTTTTCTGCTAAACTTTTGTAGAATGATATAATCTTTTAAATAAGGTTTTTTATATTATATGAAATTTACCCACTTACACGTACATAGCCATTATTCCCTCTTAGATGGTTTAGCTAAGATAGATGAGCTCTTGGATGGAGCTAAAGAATTAGGTATGGATAGTTTGGCCCTAACTGACCATGGAAACATGTATGGAGCTATAGAATTCTATAAAAAAGCTAAAGAAAAAGGAATAAAGCCTATAATAGGATGTGAAATATATCAGAGTTTAGATAAAATGACCGACAAAAGGCCTAATATAGATGATAAAAGATATCACATAGTATTATTAGCTAAAAATGCCATAGGATATAAAAATCTAGTTAAGTTAATAACTAAAGCCCATCTCGAGGGCTTTTATTATAAACCAAGGATAGATGAAGAATTATTAGAAAAACACTCAGAAGGATTAATAGGATTATCCGCTTGTTTGGCTGGTAAAATTCCCAAACTAGTATTAGCTGGGAAAATGAAAGAAGCTGAAAAAGCAGCATTAAAATATCAAAAAATCTTTGGTAAAGACAATTTTTATTTAGACGTACAAGTTCATCCAAACTCTCCAGAACAGAAAAAATCTAACGAAGGATTAAAGGCCATATCTAAAAAAACTGGTATACCATTAGTAGCTACTAATGATATTCATTATCTAAAGAAAGAAGATGCTCAAGCTCAAGATCTTTTAATGCTTATTAACACTGGAGCTAGCCCAGATGATCCCGAAAGACTCAGTTTAACTACAGATGACTTTTCAATGAAAAGCCCAAAAGAGATGACAGAACTTTTCAAAGAGTTTCCTGGAGCTATAGAAAATACTCAAAAAATCGCGGACATGTGTGATATACAATTAGAATTAGGAATTACAAAACTTCCACTTTTTGAAACCCCCAACAAACAAACACCTGAAAAATATTTAGAAGAACTTTGTCACCAAGGAATCGAAAAACGTTACGGGAAAAAACCAGACAAAGAAGTTGTAGAAAGATTAGAATATGAATTATCAATTATAAACCAAACAGGATTTTCTTCTTACTTTTTAATAGTTCAAGATTTTGTAAATTGGGCAAAACAAAACAGAATAGTTGTAGGTCCAGGCAGAGGTTCTGTTGGAGGATCTTTAGTTGCCTATCTTGTTGGAATTACAAACATTGATCCTTTAAAATATAATCTCCTTTTTGAGAGATTTTTAAACCCAGAAAGAATATCAATGCCAGATATCGATTTAGATTTCACTGATAGAAGAAGAGACGAAGTAATCCAATATGTTGCAAATAAATATGGCAGAGATAAAGTGGCCCAAATAATAACTTTTGGAACTATGGCTGCCAGAGCCTCAGTAAGAGATGTTGGAAGAGCATTAGCTTACCCTTATTCTTATTGTGATCAAATAGCCAAAATGATTCCTTCTGGGATGACTTTAGACCAAACAATGGATTCTATTTCAGAATTTAAAGAACTATACCAATCAGATGAACAAGCTAGAACTCTTATTGATTTTGCAAAGAAACTAGAAGGAGTAGCTAGACATGCTTCCACCCATGCTTGTGGAGTTGTAATATCTAATACTCCTTTGGATGAATTAGTTCCTCTTCAACATCCAGCTCAAGATGAGAATATAATTGTAACTCAATATGAAATGCATTCTATTGAAGATTTAGGAATTTTGAAAATGGATTTCTTAGGGTTAAAAAATCTAACTATTATAGAAGATACCTTGGCTAGAATATATAAAGTTCAGGGATTTAATATAGATATTGATAAACTACCAGAAGATGACAAAAAAACATATAAAATGCTTCAAAAAGGAGATACAATAGGAGTGTTTCAATTGGAATCAGGGGGGATGCAGAGATATTTAAAACTATTAAAGCCTAATACTTTTGAAGATATTATTGCTATGGTTGCACTTTACAGGCCAGGACCTATGCAACTTATTCCAGACTATATTGCTAGAAAAAACAAGAGACAACCCGTTACTTATTTGCATCCAAAAATGAAGCCTATTCTTGAAAGCACTCAAGGGATCATGATTTATCAAGAACAAATCATGAAAATAGCTCAACAGATGGCTGGATTTACACTAGGAGAAGCTGATATACTAAGAAAAGCTATTGGTAAAAAAATAAAGAAACTCTTAATGTCTCAGAAAGAACAATTTATTTCAGGAATGAAAAAAAATGATATAGGTGAAAACGTAGCAAAACAAATATGGGATTGGATAGAGCCTTTTGCTAGTTATTCCTTCAATAGATCTCATGCTGCAGCCTATGCAACAATAGCTTATCAAACAGCTTATTTAAAAGCCCACTTCCCTGCTGAATTTATGGCAGCCCTACTAACATCAGAAAGAAATGATATAGAAAGAATATCTATATTAATTCAAGAATGTAAAAAAATAGAGCTAGAGGTATTGCCCCCAGATATTAATGAAAGTTTCACATTCTTCAGTGTTGTTCCTAAAAAAAACCAAATTAGATTTGGATTATCTGCAATAAAGAATGTAGGTTCAGGAATAATTGAAACCATCGTAGATGAAAGAAAAGCCAATGGTGTTTATGAATCTATAGAAAACTTCGTATCTAGAATTAATTCTAAAGACTTAAATAAAAAATCTCTAGAGAGCTTAATAAAATCTGGTGCTTTTGATAAGATGGAGGAGAGGAACAAATTGTTTTTCAATATGGAAAGACTCCTTGAATACACTAGAGAAAAGCAAAAAAATAAGAATAATGGACAAACAGGACTTTTTGATGGGATGAATATTGATTCCTCTATTAAATTAGAAGACTCTGAACCTGCCACAGAAAAAGAAATGTTATCTTGGGAAAAAGAACTATTGGGATTATTTATTAGTAGTCATCCTTTAAAAAACTTTAAAAATATATTAGAAAAGAATGCTACCGCTATATCCAGTCTTTCAATGACAGTTAAAGAAAAAGTTAAAATAGGAGGAATTATTTCAAAAATAAAAAAAATAATAACCAAGACTGGCAAACCAATGCTTTTCGTAAATTTAGAAGATTTAACTGATAAAATAGAAGTTGTAGTCTTTCCTAAAATTATAGAAAGAAAGCCAAACGCTTTCCAAGAAGATAAAATAGTTATGGTTTATGGAAGAACTGATTCTAGAGATGGAGTTTTAAAATTAATTTGTGAAGACGTAGAAGAAATAATAGAAACATAAAAATATGAAAGAAGAAAACTTAAGACATTCTTTATCACACATTTTGGCTCATGCCGTAAAAGAACTTTACCCAAGTGTTAAATTTGGTATGGGACCTGCGATAGAAAACGGTTTCTATTACGATTTTGAATTTAAAAACAATATTTCGATACAAGATCTTCCTAAAATAGAAAAGAAGATGAAAGAATTGATAAAAAAGAATCTCGCTTTTAACAAAAAAGATATTACTAAACTAGAAGCTAAAAAACTTTTTAAAGACCAGCCATATAAATTAAATTTAATTAAAGATATCTTAGACGAAACAGTTACTATATATGAAAGTGGCAATTTCGTAGATTTGTGCAAAGGACCACATTTAAATTCCACGAAAGAAATAAATTCTGAATCTTTTAAACTTGAAAAAACAGCTGGAGCTTATTGGAAAGGGACAGAAAAAAACCAAATGTTAACCAGAATATATGGATTAGCCTTTACTACTAAAAAAGAACTTGAAGATTATATAAAATTACAAGAAGAGGCTGAAAAAAGAGATCATCGTCTTTTAGGACAAAAATTAGAGCTTTTCATGTTTGATGAAGAAGTAGGAATGGGACTTCCTCTTTGGCTTCCAAAAGGAGCTTTATTAAAAACAATTATTGAAAACTACCTAAAAAAAGAACTTACCGACCAAGGATATGATTTTGTCGCAACTCCACATATAGGGAGAATAAACCTTTGGAAAACCTCCGGACACTGGGAAAATTATAGAGAAAACATTTATTCTCCAATTGAGATTGACGAAGAAAAATTTCTTTTGAAACCGATGAATTGTCCATTTCATGTAAAAATATTTCAATCAAAAATAAGATCTTACAAAGATCTACCGATTAAAATAGCGGAATTTGGAACAGTATATAGATACGAACGATCCGGAACTCTTCATGGACTAACAAGGGTCAGAGGATTTACTCAAGATGATGCACATATTTGGTGTGCACCAGACCAACTAAGCGAAGAATTAGAAAAACTTTTAAGGCAAGGATTATCGATTCTAAAAACTTTTGGGTTCAAAAAATATACTATTTATGTTTCTACGAGACCCGATAAATATGCTGGAGAAATAAAAAATTGGGACAAAGCAACAAAAATATTAAAAAATGTTTTAACTAAAAATAAATTAGAATACGAAGTTGATCAAGGTGGAGGAGTTTTTTATGGCCCTAAAATTGATATTAAAATTAAAGACAGCTTAAATAGAGAATGGCAATGTACAACTATTCAGGTAGACTTTAATTTAACCAAAAGATTTGATGTAAATTATATAGATAAATCAGGGAAAAAAGAAAAATGTTACATGATTCATAGAGCATTACTCGGTTCTTTTGAAAGATTTATAGGTGTTTTAATAGAACATTTTGCCGGAGATTTCCCATTGTGGTTATCCCCAGTCCAATATTGGATACTCCCTATTTCCGATAAACACGAAAAATATGCCAAGGAAGTGCTAGAAACAGTAATAAAATCCGGACAAAGAGCAGAGCTTAAAAATGAAAATGAAACTCTTGGTAAAAAAATCAGAAATGGAGAAATGCAGAAAATCCCTTATCTTTTAATAGTTGGAGATAAAGAAATAAAAACTAAAACAGTCAGTGTTAGAGAAAGAGAAAAAGGAGATCTCGGTGCAATGAAGATTAAAAAATTATTAGATAAAACCAAAGAATTAATAGAAAAAAACAAATAAAATGGCGGAAATATCTCAACAAACAAAAACTTTAATCAGAAAATTTCAAGATTGGTATCAATTAAACCAAACTAAAACTGCTCCATCTACTATTCATGTAGATGAGGTTACTTCTGTTTTGGCTGAATTTTACGAAAAAATAAGAGAAGTTGTTGATTGGAGAGAAGAACACCTAATGAGAAGAGCAGCTATTGAAAGAATTTTAAAAAGAAGATTATTAATTGAAAAAAATGGAAAAGACATAGCTACTCCTTTAGTCACAGAATTAATAAGAGGAGGTCATTTCCCTAACGATAAAATACCAGAATCTAAAATAATTGATGTTCAGAATTCATTATCAAAATATTTTTGCATATTAGAAAATGAATCTGGATCAGAAAAAGAAAAACAAAAAGTAAGAAAATTTGATTGGCTATTAAGTATAGCTGCTTGTGAATTAGAAGAAGTTCTCTCTCCCCCAACTAGAGAACAGGCTCTGATAGATTTTATGACAGAATTAATGGAAAAGAAAATAGAAGTAAAGGAAGGATATTTTGTAATTGGAGGAATGTCAGACGAAGAAAAGAATCTTCAAATTTATGTAGCTGTCCAAAGGGCATTATTCAAATTAGATACACCAATAATAAACTATAATCTTTTAAAAAGAAAATACTCTAATTGGTCTCATCTTACTAAAAACGATACAATCATCCAGGAAATATCTAAAAACATATACGCTCTTTGGTCTGATTTAGATAAAATACTAAATCATCCAATGTCTAAAAAGTTTTATAAGATATGTGAAAGATACGATACTCCTCATTTAATATTGGGAGATGTTATTTCCGAAAATCCAATGGGAGCCATAGAAAGAATATCAGATACTACTACTTTTGAAACTAAAATTACAGAAGCCTATAATAAAAGACTTAAATCTTCCCGCTCTAGAGTTAAAAGAGCAGCTTTCTACGCTACCCTATCCATTCTCATAACTAAAACATTGCTAGCTCTATCTTTTGAAATACCTTTTGATAAATATGTCACCGGACAATTTGACTACGTTGTTTTAGGATTAAATATAGTAATTCCTCCAATTCTTATGTTCTTTTTGGTTTTAACAATAAAACCTCCTAGAAAAGAAAATCTCCAACAAGTAATAATGGAAACAATAAAAACAACTTACGAAATAAAAGAAAATGATATTTATCCAATAAAACCTACAAAAAAAAGAGGATGGCTTATGCATGCCTCTATAAACATACTCTATTTAACCACATTCTTTATTTCTTTTGGATTAATTATATGGGGCCTACGTTACTTAAATTTTGGAGTCCTATCTATAATAATATTCCTTATTTTCGTAGCTTTGATATCATTTGCTGGAGTTAAAATAAGAGAAAGATCTAAAGAGCTTGAAATAGTGAAAAGAAAAGAATCATTCCTAATCTTCTTTATTGATCTCTTTTCTTTACCCATAATAAGGGTAGGAAAATGGCTTTCTGGTCAATGGACTAGATATAATATAGTGGTTATTTTATTAAATTTTCTTATTGATATGCCTTTCCAAAAATTTGTAGAATTTTTAGAACAATGGAGAGAATTCTTAAAAGAAAAGAAAGAAGAAATTCATTAAAAATTTAAAAGTCGAAAAATTAACTAACTAATTAAAAATTATGACACTTAAAAAAATATTGACAACATTATTTATAATCTCTATTCTTCTGGGAGCTGAACTAGCCTTAGCCGAAGAAGAAGATTTAAATATAAACACAATAATAGTATCTGAAGAATTATTAATAGACGAAATTATAACAGCTGAAGATTTAGATATCGACGAGCCGAATCTTTTACCAAATAACCCTTTCTATGTCTTTAAAGAGATAGGAAGAGGATTACAAAGTTTCTTTACTTTCAA
>JBDRIW010000005.1:0-9754 GCA_043815465.1 Candidatus Nealsoniibacteriota bacterium
TTGATGAGGCGAAAGTTTTATTGAGTAATTAAATGAAAATAACTAACTTATTAAAAATGATAGCTAAAAATATTTTCTTCTTTTTAATAGGAGCTATTATTGGGGTGTTAATAGTTATTAAGTTTGTTCTTCCTAAAGTTTTTGAAACTTCTATAGTGGATGCAACTCCGGGAGAAGTAATCGTTGGAGCAATTGCTTTAGTTCCTATATTTTTTATAATCTATGGAGCACTTGGAGTTATCGTTGGAGGGTTTGGTTTAATTATTATATATAATATATTAAGAGTTATATTAAAGAAAAGAAGAAAAAAGCGTAATATTGTAGGTTGATTTTTTTATTGTGGATTTTTATAAAACGTATGGTAAAATAAAATACATGGAAAACACTACCAATACTAATTCAAAAAGTACGCCAAAAGATTTCTTTTTACATCTTCTTAATATAACAACGTTTTATATAGCCGTTATTAATTTTATAACGTTATTTATACAATATATAAATGTTCTTTTTCCTGATCTCTTGAATTTTTATTATACTGGGATAACAAATTCTGTCCGTTTATCTATGTCTATTCTATTAATATCTGTTCCAGTTTATATTTTAACTTCATGGATGCTTGGAAAAGATTTGAAAGAAGATCCAAATAGGCGAGATTTGGGACTAAGAAAGTGGTTAATCTATTTAACCCTTTTTATAGCTGCAATTACTATTATAGTTGATCTTATTACTCTTACTAATAATTTCTTGAGTGGCGAACTAACTGTTCAGTTCTTCTTAAAAATATTTATTGTCTTAATTGTGGCTGTATCTGTCTTTGGATATTATATTTGGGATTTAAAAAGGAAAGATAGAGAAATGTCTAAGCTTCCAAAGAAATTTGCTTGGGTTCTTTCCTTTATCGTTCTAGCGAGTATTATTCTAGGATTTTTTATTATTGGAAGCCCTGCAGACCAAAGAGATAGAAGGTTTGATGAACAAAGAGTATCAGATCTTCAGCTATTACAAGGTCAGATCGTAAATTATTGGGATCAAAAAGATGCACTTCCTCAAAAGTTAGAGGAATTGGAAGATAGTATCTCAGGATATTCAATCCCTAAAGATCCAGAGGCAAAAGAATCTTATGAATATAGGATTGTTAATTCTTTGGTCTTTGAATTATGTGCTACTTTTAAAACATCTAATGATGATTTTGGTTCTGTTTCCGGGGCTATTGATCCTTATTACTATCGTGGTATTTCTTCAAAGCAAAATTGGGAGCATGAGGAGGGTAGAACATGTTTTGAAAGAACTATTGATCCTGATTTATATGATTCAGAATTAAAGAATAATCAGATTAAGTTTATAGATTAAAATATGAAGATATTTACTAAAAAAGAATTATTTTCAAAAAAATAATAATTTAATACAATAATATGGAAGAATTTAAAAATTGTTGTAAGGGAGGATATTTTAATAGTTTGGTTGGCGTGGCAACTTTATTATTATTAACTTTGGTTGTTTCTACGGTAATAGGTATAGGAGATAAGTTAGCTAAAACAGAAAATATGATTACTGTTTCAGGAGTAGGTGAAATATATGCTAAACCAGATTTGGCCATAACATATTTCTCTGTGACCAAAGAAGCTAAGACAGTAGCTGAAGCATTATCCTCTAATACTAAAAGTATGAATGCTGTAATCCAGGCGATAAAAGATCAAGGGGTAGAAGATAAAGATTTAAAGACCACTAATTTTAATATATATCCTAGGTATGAATGGACAGATAAAACATCTTCAATCTATCCAAATGGTCAGAGAGAGTTGGTCGGATATGAAGTTTCACAAACCTTAGAGGTAAAGATAAGAAATTTAGAAAAGACAGCAGATATATTGCAGGCTGGAGTGGATTCAGGCTCTAATCAAGTAGGGAACTTACAATTTACTATTGAAAACTCAGATGATTTAAAAGCAGAAGCTAGAGAAATAGCTATAGACGAAGCAAAATCAAAAGCAAAAGTTTTAGCTAAACAGTTGGGTGTTAGATTGGCTGGGGTAGCTAGTTTCTCTGAATCTGGAGACGGTATTATTTATTTTGATACTAGGATGGAAGCAACGAGCGGAGGAAGTACGCCTCAGATAGAAACAGGAGAGAATAAAATAGAATCTAGAGTTTCTATTACTTATAAGATAAAATAATGCTATTGAAGACTAATTCTGAGATTAAGTTTTTGTGGACTACTCATTCTAAGCAAAAACTTAGACAGTATAGATTCTCTGAAAGAAGAGTATTAAGCATTATCAAGAGACCGGATAGGAAGGAAGAAGGAATTGCTCAGGGGACAATAGCTACTATGCAAATTACTGGAACAAAGAAAAATCCTACAGAAGCTTGGGCTATGTATGTTACCTTAAAGGCACCTAAGGGAATAAAAATAATATCTACTTGGAGATATCCAGGAAGAACTCCTGAAGGATCTTGTCCTAATATTCCTGAAGATGTAATGGAAGAATTATATAAAGAAATTAATAATTAATTGAAAATATATGGATTATTCTAAAATAGTAGGTTGGTTAGTATTTACAGTAGGTTTTTTGATAATCGCTTGGACACTTTTAAATTCATATAGCATATTTACTCTTCAAGCAGATGTTCCTGAATTCTTTTCAGTGAAAGAACAAACATCGCAACAGTCTTCTGGAGGAGGAATAGAAGAGCAATTACAAAATATAATAGGAGATCAATTAAAAGGGATGATTCCTATGGATACCTTTCCTATTGTTTTAAATTTAGCAATTTGGTCTATTCTAGCCTTTATTCTTATTTTTGGTGGGTCTCAGATAGCTAGCTTAGGAATAAAGCTGATTAAAAATGCAAAAACTAGTTAATAAACAAAATATTTTATCTCAGGTGTTGGTTTGGTGGTTAAAAGAAACTCCAAGTAAACTTATTTTAGCTTGGAAGAATTTTCTTTTATTTAGCTTTAACTATTTTTCTGTTGTTTTATTATTTAAGACTCTTTTTTCTCCATGGAGAAGGTATAAAAGTTCTTATAGTGGGGGATTTGATATAAATAAATATCTAGAATCTTTTATTTCTAATCTTATCTTCCGTATTTTAGGAGCTATTTTTAGATCTATTTTAATAATATTAGGATTAATTGTTGAGGCATTTATATTGGTTATTGGATTTTTTATTTTAGTTTTATGGATACTCTCTCCATTTATTATTGTAGGATTATTTTTATTTGGTATTAAATTGATATTCTAGCATATGGATAATTTTAATTTTAAAACATCTACTATATATAATTCTTTAAAATTGGGAAACTTTTTTGTTTTTAAATGGATTAAAGCATTAAAGATAATACTCTTTGTTCCTTTTGCGACAATATTCTTTATTTTTCTTTTTGGTTTTTTTAGTGACACAGTAAGTATTAATAGTTTATCTTTTTTTCTTGGGTTATCTTTAATATTTTTTAGTCTTTACTTGGGTCTTTTAACAAAAGAGTGGTTTTTAAATATTAAACTTAAGAATCCAAGATTAGTAGCTCCCCTAAAAGAGGTAGCAGAAAATCCAAACAATTTTAATTTGGCAGAATTTTTAAGTTATAGTTCTGCAGAGGCTATAGATAAATCAATAAAGTTTTCAAATAGAAAAAAACTTCCTTTTATAAATTCTTCTATACTTTTTTATCAAATTTTAGATAATAAAGATTTTAATTTTGTTTTTTTAAGAATTCTTATTAATTTAAAAGATTTAAAGAAAACATTAAAGATTAATACTTTGAAAGATTCTAGTAGAGATAAGTTAAAGGCAGAATATTCTGTAGATTTTGAAGAAACTATCTTAGAAGCTTTGCAATCCGCTAAGAGAAAAGATCATTCAAGAATTGAAATAGGAGATTTATTAGTTGGTTTAGCCAAATCAGATCCTATATTTAAAAATATTTTATTAGAGAGAAACTTAAAAGTTTTAGATATAGAAAATCTTACATGGTGGCTTTGGTCTTTAAGGGAAAGAATAGCTGAAAGAAAGAAATTTTGGAAATGGAAGAATTTAATTAAAAAGGGAAGTTTAGCTAAAGCTTGGTCTTCTGGATATACTATTACTTTAGATAGATTTGGAATAGATCTATCAGAAGTAATTGCAAAAACAGGATTTACAGAGACAATAGGACATCAAAAAGCAATAGAATCTACAGAAAGAATTCTAGCTAGGAGAGAAATGAATAATTGTCTTATAATAGGAGAACCAGGAGTTGGTAAAAAGAGTATGCTTTTAGAATTAGCTAGAAGAAGTGTTTTAGGAGAAAGTCTAGTAGGCGTTAATTATAAGAGAATAATTCAACTAGATCTTCCTTCTATAGCTGCTCAAACAGCTACAACCGCTGAGGTAGAAGAGATTTTAGATGTCATATTTCAAGAAACTGCTGCTGCAGGCAATATTATACTAATTATAGAGGGATTTCATAATTTTGTAGGGGGAGAAGATAGGCCAGGAGTTATGGATATATCAGGTGTTTTAGCCCCCTATTTGAAGTTTCCTCAATTTCAAATAATAGCTGTTACTACGTTTTCTGGTTTACATAGACAGATAGAACAAAAACCAGGCATTCTTTCAGAGTTTGAAAAAGTAGAATTGAGTGAACTTTCTAATAAAGAAACATTAATGATATTAGAAAAGATGACTTTGTCTTTAGAACATAGATACAAAGTATTTATTACTTTCCCAGCCCTTAAACAGATCATATCTTTAGCAGATAAATATTTTTCAATACCATTTCCTAAATCTGCAATGGATCTATTGGATGAAGTGTTAGTCTATGCAATCTCTTTGAAAGAGAAAATTGTTTTAGTAAAACATGTTAATGCAGTTGTATCAGGAAAAACTAAAGTGCCTGTTGGAGATGTAGAAGAAAAAGAAAGAGGTACTTTATTAAATTTAGAAGATTTATTACATCAAAGAATCATAAACCAAGTAGAGGGAGTAAGAGAAATAGCAACTGCCTTAAGAAGAGCTAGATCTCAAATAACAGTAAGGAAGGGACCAATGGGAACATTTCTTTTTTTAGGACCTACTGGTGTTGGTAAAACAGAAACTTCCAAAGCCTTAGCTGAAATATATTTTGGCTCAGAGGATAGAATGATTCGTTTAGATATGTCAGAGTATCAAAACGTAAATGATATACCAAGATTACTTGGTTCCCCTGGAGAAGAGGGAATGCTTACTACAAAAATAAGAGAAAATCCTTTTTCATTATTGTTGTTAGATGAAATAGAAAAAGCTCATCCTAATATTTTAAACCTTTTCTTGCAGGTGCTAGATGAAGGATTTTTAACTGATGGTCTCGGAAGAAAGGTAGATTTTAAAAATTGTATTATTATTGCTACTTCCAATGCTGGCTATCGAATAATACTCAAGGCTTTAAAAGAAAAGACAGAATGGGTAAAGGTTAAAAGAGAGATATTGGACTACCTATTTGAGGAAGGATTATTCCGCCCAGAGTTTATAAATCGTTTTGATTCAATGGTGTTATTTCAACCATTAAGTCAGAATAATCTTTTAGGGATAGCTGAGTTAATGCTTGGTAAATTAAAGAATAATTTAAAAGAACAAGGTATAGAATTAATAATTACAGAATCTTTAAAAGAAAAGATCGCAGAGTTAGGATATAATCCTACTTTTGGTGCTAGGCAGATGAGAAGAGTTATTCAAGACAAAGTAGAAAATGTTTTGGCTTTTGCTTTACTATCAAAAGAAATTAAAAGAGGAGATAAGGTAGAGATAAATTCAAACGATTTTAGTCTAAAAATACATTAAGCAAATAAGTTAGATTTTTAGTCAAAATGCAGCTTTTTCAACAAGCTGTTTTTCTTTTGGGGACAACTGTGTATTAACTGTGCAAAAACTAGTGACTTTAAGCTAAATTAAGTGTGGTAGAGTGTGTTGACCAAGGGATTAAAGTGGGATATAAAGTATATGAAGTGGGGATAAGTGGAAAAGTATGTTAATAACTCTCAACTTCTGTTAACAACTATGTTTCTAGGAGAATACAAATATTCAATAGACGATAAAAAAAGATTAGCCATTCCTACTAAGCTTAGATTAGCTTTGGGAAAGAAAGCAGTGGTAACCAGAGGATTAGATCAATGTCTTTTCTTGTATCCCGTTAAGGAGTGGGAAAAGTTGGCTAAGAAATTATCTCAATTACCATTATCTCAATCAGACGCTAGGGGATTTGTAAGACTCATGTTGGGAGGAGCTATGGAAGTTTCAATTGATAACTTGGGCAGAATACTAGTTCCTGACTATTTAAAAGATTACGCCGTTTTAAAAAAGAAAGTTGTTATGGTTGGACTATATGACAGAATAGAACTTTGGGATGAAATAGAATTTTCAAAATATCAAAAGAAAACAGAAATGGCGGCAGGGGATATGGCCGAACGTTTAAAAGAATTAGGAATATAAAATGAACCACGTATCAGTCCTCCAAAAAGAAGTAATAAAATATCTTGATCCAAAACCAAATAATACTTTTATTGATTGTACTGTAGATGGAGGAGGACACACATTACAAATATTAGAAAGAACATCGCCCAATGGAAAAGTATTAGCAATAGATTGGGATGAGGGAATGATAAGTCGTTTGAAAATTAAATCAAAAGAATTGAAGTTAGGAAATAGATTAATCCTATCCAATGACAATTTCGCTAATTTAGAAGAAATAGCAAAGAAAGAAAAAATAAAGGTAGTTCATGGAATATTATTTGATCTAGGATTCTCAAGTTGGCATCCTGATTCATCGGAAAGAGGATTTACTTTTAGAAAGAATGAGAAACTAGACATGAGGTATGACATTAATAATCCCCTAACAGCAACTAAGATTTTAAACTTTTGGTCTGAAAATGATATAGAGAATATTTTAAAAGACTATGGAGAAGAAAAGTTTTCTAAAGAAATAGCAAAAAGAATAATAGAAGAAAGAAAGATAAAAGAAATAGAAACAACATTCCAACTAATAAGCATTATAAGAAGATCAATTCCTCAAAGGTATCAGTATCAAAAGATTCATCCAGCTACTAGAACTTTCCAAGCACTAAGAATAGCTGTTAATGACGAATTAAATAATATCAAAAAAGGGTTAGGACAAGCAGTAAATATTATAGGAAAAGAAGGAAGGGTAGTAGTAATATCGTTCCACTCTTTAGAAGATAGAATAGTAAAAAACTTTATTAAGGAAAAAGAAAAAGAAAATATTATTCAAGGTCTAACAAAAAAACCAATAATACCCACAAAAGAAGAAATTATAATTAATAATCGTTCAAGGTCGGCAAAACTAAGAGCATTTAAAAAAATATGACCACTCAAACAATAGTTTTTCCTCTCTCAATAAGTACTAAAATAGCTTTAAATAAGAAAGTAATAGTAATATCATTATTAGGATTAATGTTATCTCTTTTAGCTATTTCAATAATTCAAGTAAACGCGTATACTAATGAAATGTACACTATCAGAGGTTATCAAAATCAGATTGCCGGATTACAGGGAAGCAATAAGATGTTGGAAATAGACTTATCTAGGGCTAGTTCTTTCAATAATCTTGGTTACCATGTTGAAAATCAGGTTTTTGTGAAGGCTGATAAGATAGAATACATTAAGGTTTTAGCGGGAACAGCCTTAGCTAAATAACACTTTCTCATTTTATGAAGCAATGGAGAATTAATTTTATCTTAATTTTTATCTTTTTGTTTGGAGGATATATACTCTCCAAGCTTTTTTTTATTCAGATATTGAATGATGATTTATATAAAGCCTTATCTAGGGGACAAGCCCTATATAATATTGAAGAAACAGTCCTTGACTCTAGAGGGGAAATATTCTTTAGGGGGGGAGAACCACTAGCCATTAATGTTGAATGGCCCTTAGTGTCTATATCTCCAAGAGATATAGAAAATAGAGAGGATGCTGCTATTAAATTAGCTACTATTTTAGAAATAGAGGAAGAGTCTCTCCTAGAAAAGATGAATGGAAATGATATGTATATTATTTTGAAAAAAAGAATATCTCAAAAAGAAGTAGAAGAGATAAAGGAATTAAATATAAAAGGTGTTTATCTTCAAAAAGAATTAGGGAGATATTATCCTCAAGAAGATTTAGCTTCCCAATTAGTAGGATTTTTAAATGTTGAAGGAGTGGGTCAATATGGATTAGAAGAATATTACGATGATGTTTTAAGGGGAGAAAGAAGAGAACCAGGAAAAGACATATATCTTACTATAGATTATGCCGTTCAATTTACTGCGGAACAATTGTTGAAAGAAGCTAAAGAAAGTTTAAAAATAGAAGGAGGGGAAATAGTTGTTATGGATCCAATTACCGGAGAAATAGTTGCTATGGCTACATATCCTAATTTTAATCCTAATAATTATTCTGAAGTTTCGGATATTTCTATATTTCAAAATTCTGCGACTCAAAAAATATTTGAACCAGGTTCTATTTTTAAACCAATAACTATGGCAGGGGCCTTGGACATGGGAGTTATTACTCCCAATACTACGTATGAAGATCCTGGGATGATAGAAATAGGTAAGTGGCCTATTTATAATTATGAAAGAAGGACTTATCCTGGATTAATCACTATGACTGAGGTATTAGAAAAATCTATAAATACAGGAGCTGTATTTGTTGAACGAAAACTAGGGGATAGTAATTTTCTTAAATATGTAGAAAAGTTTGGATTTTTTGAGCCTACTGGCATAGATTTAGAAGAAACTTATTCTGAGAATAAAGAACTTAGAAAGGGATATGAAGTTAGTTTTGCTACAGCTGCTTTTGGTCAGGGAGTAGAAGTTACCCCTCTTCAATTAGTAAAAGCTTTTTCTGCTATTGCTAATGGAGGCAATCTAATGAAACCTTATGTTATTTCAAAAATAGATGAAAAAGAAACAAAACCTAAGGTTTTGGAAAATGGAGTTATCTCTGGAAAAGCTTCTTCCCAGTTAACGGCCATGTTGGTCAGCGTAGTAGAGAATGGTTATGGAAAACCAACTAAAATACCAGGATACTATATTGGAGGGAAAACAGGAACAGCTGAAATGTCTTGGTCATCTTTGGGAATTAATAAATCAGGATATTCTCCTGATAAAACTTGGCAGAGCTTTATTGGATTTGCTCCTGCGTTTAATCCTCAGTTTGTAGTCTTGGTTAAGATGAATAATCCTCAAACAAAAACAGCTGAATCTTCTGCTGTTCCTAATTTTAAGAAGATGATGAAATACTTGATAGATTATTATCAGATAGCGCCTGACTATCAGGATGGCGAGTAAAGAAGAGAATAAAATTCTCTTCGTCCAGCGCCTGATTATACTGATTAGTTTGTTGTATTATAGAAAATACTTTGTTAAAATCTACTAATAAAAAGAAATAAACATTATAAAAACATGGAGAATAAACCAGAAAAAGAACCAACGATAGAACCTTTAATAGAGAAAGAGAAGCCTGTGGAATCAGCGGTAGAATCGGTTGAAGTTAGAACAGAAGACTTAGAAAAAAATAGAGTGCTTTCAGAACGAGAAAAGATGATTAGGGAAAAATTGGAGCGAGAAGTGGAGATGATGAGAAAAGATTCAACTCTAAACAAAGAAGCGGGAAAAAGAGCAGAAGAGATTAAATCTATTGATGAAGAGGGAAAGTTAAAAAGACTTTTAGATTTAGCAGGGGAAAAAGGAGTAGTTTTTGCTATAGGTGTGGCTAAAGATATGCAAGATCCTTATAC
>JBDRIW010000006.1:0-8553 GCA_043815465.1 Candidatus Nealsoniibacteriota bacterium
CTTAGTCCTAAAACAATAAATTCTAATCTTTGTAAAAGTTGTGATTTTGCTCTTTGGAATTGATCGTCTGTTGGAGTTTGTGTTGTTCCCCCTTTTTTGAAACCAGGGATTTCAATAAGAGTAAATGGAACAACAGCAAAAAAAGTTTTTGAAAGAATTTGACCCCCAGCAATTAACTCTTTTATAAATTTTTGATATTCAAGAGTTTGAACTTTCAATAATTCATTTTTTTGTTTTTTAGCTATTTCAGAAAGTTTATCTAGATATCCTGTGATATTAAGCTTTCTGGATTGAATTACAATTTCCAAGGAAAAGTCCAAAGAATTTAAAAAGTTTTGAAATTGGTAAATAGTAGCTTCTTGTTCCTCTGTAGATTTAAGAGAAAAATTAAGAGAAGAAACCATAAGAACCCCCCTTAAGGATTTATTCTTTAAAACTACCACCCCTTCTTTAATTTGATCTATTTCTAGAAATTGTTGAGTCGATGATTGCGGCATTATTGTGTATTATTTTCTATATGAGTTTTAATCTTTTTTAATTGACTTCCTTCAGCTATTTTTAATGGCAACTCTTCTTCTTGTTCTTGGGATTTTTTAACTATTTTTTGAGCCCTTACAACAGGAACATCTTTCTTTTTCCAAATATACATTTTGGGCATAAGGTTAAAGCTTAAAAAGCTTGTTAGAACAGAAGGAAGACTTCTCCCATTAATTTTTAAAAAAGATAAAGCCAAAGCTCCTCCGATTAATACAACGCAAGCGGCTATAAAAATAGGCAAGGGGAGTATAAAATAAATAATAAAACAGGCTCCTCCGGCTAAGCCTACGTAAATAAATTGAGTGAAGGTAAGAGGTCCTACAACCTTAGCTTCATGCTCTATAAATTGGGGGACAATAAATCTCATATTATTCTATTTCTTCTCTGTAAGAGTCTGGATTAGTAGTAATTATATTTTCTTTCTCAACATTTCTATTTTCTTCTTTTTTTACTTCTTTCCCAGGGATTTCTTTTTTTTCTACAGTATTAGATATTTTATTTATACTATTTATTAGTTCTTTTACTGGATAAAATATGAATCTGTTTATCTTTCTAGCTATTTCCTTGGCTGTTTCTTTCTTAATTTTTAATTCTTTTTCTAATGTTTCTTGAAAACTTTCAGGAGGGATTAATCCCATTAAAACTCTGCCTGCGTAACGAGCTACTTCTGAAATTTGTTCATATTTTAAATCTTCATCAGTACAAACATTGAAGATGTCCTCGGCTGTTTCTCCCGAAATAACGGTTTCCTTTAGTTCTTCTGGAAGTGCGTTAAATATTTTTCGAAATTGTTCTTTTGTATAATTTGTAGACATAGGCAAAGGTCATAAAAATGCTAATTTTTCAACTTTTTTCTTGGTTTTGAAAATTCTAACTCAGAATTACATTTTTGTTTTTGGAGAGATGGTTTATTCTGGAGGTAATGGTTGTTCATTTATTATGTCCTTATATAAATTTAAGTCTCCTAAGTCTTCCGCGCTAAGTTCTCCCCCAGTTTTTTTTATTTTTTTATTGTTTTCTTTCATTTTTTTCAATAATTCATCGCGTTCAAGTTTCTCTGTATTAGAAAGTACACCTTTATTTTTTAGTTGGTTATATCTTGCTCCATGTTTTTTAATTTGTTCAATATGTTTTGCCCTCATGGCTTGTGAACTGGAGTAGTCGCTTGGGACAGCTATCCCGCTTTTTGTTTCTGTCCATCCTTCAGGAGTATTTTTTATTTGTTTTTCTTTATCGTTTTTCTCTTTTGCTTTGTTTTCTCTCCTTGGGACTGGCTTTAATCCAGTACCTAGGTCTTGAGCCGCATTTCCATCAAGATATCTCATAGGTCCTGGATTATATTTTTCAAAAAATTCTTCCCCATTCTCTTCAGTGAATTTATTTAAATCATTAGCAAAAGCATCAGACCTAATAGCCAGTTTTCCGATTTGATTGCCCTTGATATTTTTCATAACAGATTCATCCATTTTCCCTTCTTCGTTTAACCAAGCACCTTCTTCAATTTGATCTATTTCATCGCCCTTGGCTTTCTTGAAGAGCATTCCTTTTGCGCTCCCGTATTTTTCTCTATCTTCTTCGCTGAAGTTAACCATATTCTCCAATTCTTTTTTGCTTAAATTACGCATATATCCTCTTGCCAATGTTTCAGTTTGGTCTGATCTCCCCGCAGTATTAGCATGTTCAGCTAAATTAGCTATTGTAGATTTGTCTATTGCTCCCTCCGCTTCAAGTATTCTCTTAAACCTTGGATTTCTTGTAATTCCATTAGCTGTAAATGCCAATTCTCTGTTTTTATTGCCGCTTTTTCTGGCTTTTTTAATTTCTGATGCTAAAAGTTCAGGAGTACTTATCTTTGACGCTTCTGCTTCAGAATTTTTTATTTCTTTGCTGTTCTCTTCGTTCAACGTTGTTCCTACTGTTCTATGTCCGAACTCAACCCCTCTTCGCATTAATCCACCAGCACCCATTGCAAATCTATTCATAGGAGACATTCTTCTTTTGTATCTAGCCCTTACTGCATCGCTAGCATTTGCTAATCTATCCTCCTTTCCCTTTTGAGCAGTAGCGAAATTAGTTAGATTTTTCTTTGCTGCCATTCCAAGGGGCTTTAATCCTCTTGTTAGCACTGTGCCAACTATACCTGTTCCAAAGTCGATAAGAGCCTTAGCTCCCTTAGGAATAAAGCTTTTTCCAATCCACATAATTACTGCCATATAAATAAAAATGGCAAAATAATAAGCAATATATCCTCCAATTTGAAACATATTTAGTGCTCCGGGGAGGCGTGTCTCTCCTACTGTTGGAGATAATTCTTTTATTGTGCTAAATCCTAAAACCAAGAAGAATAAAAAGAAAACTCCCAAAAGAAGCCATTCTAGCAATGCTTTATACCATTGAGACCAAAAGCTTTTTGTTTGTGGTAAAATTAGAGACAAAAAAGCTAAAGGAGATAAAATTATTAATGTTTGGATAACAAAAACTCTTGCTGCAAATAAAAATGCAAAAGTAAAAAAAGTTCCAGATAAAAGAAAGAAGAAAATAGCTTGGAATGTCCAAAGAATAATGTTTGGCAGAAAGAAAAGAGTAAACATGACTGCAAAGGTAATTTGACCAAAAACATTACCAATCGGTATCGCCCAGCTAACCACTAGAGCCCCTATCGCTGTCATCATTGTCGTAATGATACTTACTGCAGGGCCTAAGAAAACATCTATAACCATGCTGAAAATAGATTCACTCGGCAAGAGTGTATTATAAATAACATGAGATATGTCGGTAAAGATCCTTACAAAAACCCAACTGAAGTTAATTAATACAGCTACTCCAAGTAATTTAGGTAAAGCCTTTTTAGATTGAATGTTCTCAATTTTTAGAATAAATCCAAAAGCAATAACTAAAAAGATTAAAATTAAAAGCATGTTAGACAGCCCGACTGTAAAATTCCATCCAGCCTGGGTCATTGGTTCAAGATTGGTCATCCATTGGTCTTGTTGGGAAATAAAGCTTTGTAAAAAATTACTAGAAAGTAATAGTGAGACAACTCCAATTATATAAAAAATAAAAAAGGTAATTACAACACGAAAGGTTGTTACATTTGCTTCAGAAATTCCTCCTAAAATTGTATCTGGTATAGCGACTATCTCACTAATAATAAAAGCGTTAGCCACGGTCGGAAGAAAAATAGAGATAATTACAAATATTAAAATTAAGTGTTTAAATTTTTTGAACATATTTTTAATATTCTTGAAACTCTATACATTTGATGATTTGATTTGCTACAAGATCATCTCGCTCTACATCTTTCATAAGATAGATGTTTTGCGATTCACTATCTTTACTACAACCTGTCCCGAACCCTAAAAAACCTGTTTTTATGTTTGAATAAAGACCTATACTAGCAACACATAGTTCAGATGGCTTAGTGTCAGTGTCTTTCCATCCTTCAATAGAGAACTTTGCTCCCTTCGGTATGGTTACTGATTTAAAATTATTTTTTGTTATTTTTTCTTCTCCAGAGCTTAAAGTCGTTGTCCATTTTACTATAATATAATCACAGTATTTTGGTTTTACCGCTGCATCAAAATCTTCAGTGCAGAATCCTTCCTCGCAGAGATATTCTCTTTCGCTATCTGCAGCTTTGTATTTGTCGCAATCTGCCACAACATCGCAAGCGCCAAAATCACTTTTAACATCTTCTAAATTTAAACTGAGAGATTGAAAATTAGTTAGATTTGGATTTATGGTATTCAAAATAAGCCAAGAAGAAAGAAGTAAAATTAAACCTAAAAAAGCAGATTTAATTCTATCCATAGCGTCTTTCATTGAAGTTGGATTTCCGAAAGATGATAAATATTGTGTCCCAGAGATTATTAAAGAAATAAAGACAGCTAATCCTCCTAAAGTAATTCCCCACTCATAAAGATATTGGATTAGAACGGGAAGTTTACTATCTACATTTAAAGAGGTTCCAATTGGTGAATTTGGCCATTCCATAAAAGCTAAAATCGGAGAATTTGTTACAAAAAATCCAAATAATAATAATATAAAAGAAATAATTATTTTGATTTTTATAGATTTCATTATATTTAAATGATTATACCACTTATTTATTTATTATAGCAAATAAAAAAGGCCCTTCAGCTAGAGAGGACCTTTGGTGGTTTCGCAAGTTATTTTTGAATGATAGCATCTTGAATTAGTATAACGGGTTTTCCGTCATTCTCTGTTTTGCAGACGCCATCGCCACGAACAGTGACAGTGTTAGTAGCATGTCCTCCTGCAAGTGATTCCATACTGTCGATAGCCGCTTGGTCGGTAAGATCACTTCCAAACATTATGCTTCTTACCATTACTGTATGCCCAGAGGTTTCCGGTCCTAGAATTAAGTATCTGTATACCTCTGATCCCTCAGGAACTATGTTGCTGCTTTTTATCACTATTCCAGTGACTACAATAACATCGTCACTTTTGTATTTGCCATTGAGAGCTAGATTGATAAACTCTGGAACGGCGATTGCTTTTGTAGAATTTTCCTCTTCTATCTGCGACGCAGGAGAGGGTTGTTGTGCAGCAACAGAAGGGATTGGCATTTGTTTGGATGTTTGTTCTGAGCAGGCGGCAGCAGACGCCATAAGAATAAATGCGATAATTCCTATCAGTATTATTTTTTTAAACATCTTTACCCTCCTTATCTATTTTTAAACTCAAGATAACATCATTATTTTGTTTATATCCTTTTTTGATTATTTGTCAAGTAATTACAATAACTCCATAGAATTTAAAATTTTATTCGCTTCTTCTTTAAATTTAGACCAATATACTTGTTGGGTCGTAAAAATAATTAAATAGGTTTTTTCTTTGTCAAAGATGAATTTTCCTTTTGAGTAAAAATCAGGAGAGCCAGAACGTTTTGAAGATATTTCTATCCACGCAATTTCTTCTTCATTTTCGACATTTATAATTTCTATTTTTCCATCTTGTTCTTCAGCATCTTGTTCTATTTTTTCTATAATTTCTTCCAATGTTTTTTTAGAATTAAATTCGTTAATGGTTAAAAAAACTAAAGTTTGTTCTTTAACTTTAAGCTGATAAGCAGAAAATAAAATATCAGAAACTTCTATTTGGTCAGAAGCTAGTGATAAAAAATCATTTGTAGATTTCCATTTAGTCGAATATCGTAGTTTTAATCTTTCGTCAGGAGATATCCATTCTTGATAATCTTCTTCTGTCTGGAGAAAATCCTCTAAATTTGTTTCTGGAAAATTAATTTCTGGCAAATTAATTTCTGATAAGGATTTGTTAAAATCATTGAATCTCCAATAGCTCGTAAGACTAAGTCCTAAAATTACGATTAATAGTATTAAGATGTAAGTTTTATCAGGTGTTTTCATGTTGATTAAAATCCAGCTTGCCACCAGTTTCCGAATATTCCTATTTGGAAACCAATTATCCCTAAGAATAAATTAAGAATAACCCATGAAAGGAAAAGTATTCCGTATCCTATCCCGGCTGCTTTCCAAATAAGCTTTATTCTAGTCAGAAATAGGGAATCTTGAAATCTTATAGAAAAATAAAACATTAACCCTGTTCCGAGAACAAGTATTCCTAGCGCTAATGGAGCAAACGTCCAGAGAATAAAATCGACAATATTTCTTATTAAAAGAAAGATATGATTAATTTGACAGTCTTCTCTTTCGTTCCAAGGAGTCTTTGCATCGTCCTCGGTTCTGCCACAAGGAACTATGCCTCCTGTTCCAGAGGGTTCTTCTCCCTGAATAAAAGAAAAATTATAATTTCCCCAATCACTAGCTTCTTGGCAGTCTTTGTCTAAGCAAGATCTTATTTTCCATTGATAATCTCCCAAACAAGTTAATTTTAAAAATACACTGTTTGTATTTTCAGTTATTTCTTGAGGGACTATATTTTCAGATTTACAATTTTGACTAGTTTCTTTGTCAGATACATTCGTAAAGTTCACCTCATATTCATAGAAATTTCCTCCTTCAGTTTGTTCCCAGTCAAGAATATGACTTTTTTGATAAGTAAAGAAACTTTCATTATTTTTTGGATAAGAAATTTGAGGAACTCCTAATTTAAAAGTTTTAAATGTTTGAGGGTCACTATAATTTCCACATACCTTTCCTCCTGTTTTGGCACAGGTTTTAACTTGCCAAGTATAACTAACTTCTTGTCTTAAATCTGGATAATCTAAGGAGATAGTTGTTTTCTCTGTTGGTATTTCCTTATTTAACCCATCCCCGGACATTTTTAAAATATAAGATTTAGCTCCTCCTACTTCTTGCCAGTCAAATTTAGTTGGTATTGAAACATCATTTCCAGTTGGAGAAATAAGATTTGGCTTTCCGCCAGTAGTTTTGAAATACCAAGGTCCTCCCCACAAGTCTTCGCATTCTTCCGATTCATAATCAGAACAAGGTTGGATTGACCATCTATAGACTGTATCAAGAGAAAGTTGAGTATCATTAAATGTAATATTTTTTTCTTGAGTCGTTCCAGTAGCTACGCCGTATAGTTTATAATTATAAGAATTTGCTCCAGAGCTATCCCACGCGAGAGCAATAGGTAGGCTAATCGGTGTTTCAGCATCATCTGCGGGATTATTTAAAAAGACATTTAATTTCCATTCTCCAGTTTCAAATCTCCATAATTGACTATAATCTGTACAGTCTTCACCATAAGTGTCCTTACATGCAGCTATCTTCCATGCGTAAGGTGTATTTTTAGTAAAGAAAAAATTATATGTATCTAAAAATTCATCTGGAGGTAATAATTCTTTTCTACTAAAATCTGGAGCAAGAATTATTGGGGGACATTCTTTTGTTGAATATAGTTGTTCGTAACATAGATCGTCTTCTGAGTGGTAAAGTAAGGCCTTATAAGATAATGGTCTATTAACTTTTTCATCTCCAATCGTCGTTTCTCGGTAAACGTTAGGGTCTTCTATTTTGCACCATTTCAAAGTAGTAGTTCCTTCTTCTATTATAGTTCCTCCAATATTTTCTGGCCCATGCCAGTCTTCGTCATAGGGGCTGAGAAGCTCTGGTGCATTACTAGTTTTAAAGTTCCAAGAACTTTCTGATCCACAATTTTGACCATCTATAGTGCAGCAAGCTTGGGCACTCCAATTATAAGTAGAAGTAGATTGTAAAAAACAGGAACCATTCTTTTTTAGAACATTATATTCAGAAGCATTTATAATATCATTTACAATTTCAGTTGTTGTAGATAGCTTTATTATATAAGATTGAGGACCATCTAATTCGCCCCATCCTTCAACATCATTCCAGTCTAGTTTTGCTGGAAGAAAAACATTACTATTTCCTATATCTTTATCTAGTTCATCAGAGTACGTTGGATTGTTGTAATATCTGTCGTTTTCTGGTGTTTCTAAACAATCTTTCTCACAGGAAAAATAAGGTTTGGTTTCTAGATCCCCATCATCTCTACAGGATTGCCATTGTCCTCCTTCAGTTCCTTCTGGAGTCCAGGGAGTTGGCGCATACTCACAATCCCAGCTGTCACAGCATCCACATTCATCAGTTCCTCCACAGACAGCTTCACCGACTTGTTCCCTGGTCAAAATATTTCCATCACAAGAGCTACCATCACATTGATATTCGCTCCAGGAGGGACAACTTGGAGGAGAACCACAAGACACTCCTTCGCAAGGATCTTCTTCCTCCTCTTCTTCTGGTGGCGGAGGAATTATGGGAGGATCAACAGCTGAAACAAAACCAGCTATCATTATTATGCTTAGTAAAAAAATAGAACAAAAAATAATTAGAGTTTTTTTCATTAGCCGAGTTTTTAAATAATAAAAATGAAGGTGAAGAAGAGGGCGAAGTCCTCTTCGCCTTAGTCTATTTTAAAACTTTTAGTTAGATTAATCCAATCTTTTACTTCTAAAGTTTCCGCTCGCAATTCTGGTTTTATATTATTTTTTGATAACCAGCTCAATATCTTAATTTTATCAACATTTAATTTAGTTGATAAATT
>JBDRIW010000007.1:0-10479 GCA_043815465.1 Candidatus Nealsoniibacteriota bacterium
ACTCCAATGGATATTAGTTTTCATATCCATCCTATTGAAACAGGAAATATTTTAGGAAAATTGAGAAGAAGAGTTACTGAGGTTCAAGCAGAAATAATGGAAAGAGAGGGAAAGGGGCTTGTTAGAGATCCTGCCCTAGAAACAGCCTACCAAGACATCGAAACTCTAAGAACTAAACTACAGACCGCCCAAGAAAGAATGTTTAAATTTGGATTATATCTTACGGTTTATGGGAAAGAAGAAAAAGACTTAAAAGACATAGAGGTTACCTTAAGATCGATATTAGAATCTAGATTAATATACATTAAACCTGCTTTATACCAACAAAAAGAAGGATTTAATTCTACTGCTCCTTATGGGTTAGACCAATTATCAGTTCATACCTCTATGGACACTGGGGCCCTATCTAGCACCTTCCCTTTTGTTTCTTCTGACTTAAGTTCTAATGAAGGAATTCTTTATGGCATAAATATGCATAATAATTCCTTGGTTCTCTTCGATAGATTCAGTTTAGAGAATGCAAATTCTATAGTTTTTGCAAAATCAGGTTCTGGAAAATCATACGCAATAAAGCTTGAGATTTTAAGATCTTTAATGTTAGGGGTTGATATTATCATCTTAGACCCTGAGAATGAATACCAGGCTCTTTCTGACGCTGTTGGAGGGTCCTTCTTGAGCATGTCTTTATCTTCAGAAAATCATATAAACCCTTTTGATCTACCAATTCCTAGAGAAGATGAAAAGCCAGCAGACGTTCTTCGCTCTAACATAATAAATCTTGTTGGATTATTAAGAATAATGTTTGGAGGATTAAACCCAGAAGAAGATGCTATTTTAGACAGAGCTCTTACAGAAACTTATGCTTCCAAGGATATCACTCCAGAATCAGACCCTTCTGTTTGGGAAGAAAAAATTCCTTTAATGTCTGATTTTGAAGATGTCTTGAAGGGAATGGATGGAGCAGATTCATTAGTAAAAAGAGTTAGAAAATTTACACAAGGAACATTTGCTAATTTCTTTAATAACTATACAAATCTTTCAATGGATAATTCTTTTGTTGTTTTTGGAATTAGAGATATGGAGGATGAATTAAGGCCTATGGCGATGTTTATTATTATGAGATATATCTGGAATAAAGTTAGGTCAAAATTAAAAAAGAGAATATTAGTTGTAGACGAAGCTTGGTGGATTATGCAAACTGAAGATGGAGCCTCTTTCCTATATGGAATATGTAAAAGAGCTAGAAAATATTGGCTAGGAGTTACAACAATTACTCAAGATGTTAATGATTTTATGAAATCAAGCTATGGAAAGCCTATAATTACAAACTCTTCCTTGCAATTATTGATGAAACAAAGTTCAGCCACGATAGATACTCTCCAAAAAACATTCAATTTAACTGATGGAGAAAAAATGACATTATTACAAGCTGAAGTGGGGCAAGGAATATTTTTTGCAGGGCAAAAACATGTAGTTATTAAGGTAATGGCTTCTTATGCTGAAGATCAATTTATCACAACTTCTCCAGAAGAAATTTTAAAAATAAAAAGAGCCAAAGAAGATTTGGCTCAACAATAAAATAAATTTGAATTATTAAATTTTTGGTCTTACGATGATTCTTCTTCCTGGATCTTGTCCAATACTCTCTGATTCTATCCCTTCCCTCGTAGAAAGCTCCATATGAGCAATTCTTCTTTCATAAGCTGGCATAGGTGCCAGTTCTTTTTCTTGTTTAGTTAAAATCACTTCATCAGCAACAGAACGAACTAATTCTCTTAGATAATCTTCTTTTCTTTCTTTATATCCATTTATATCTAAATTAATATAAAAGTCTCCCTCTATCTTTCTTTTTAACACAGCTTTTAAAAGATGCTGAATTTCTGCTAAGGTTTGTCCCCCTTCTCCAATAAGAACTTGTGGTTCTTGAGAATTTAAATTAATTGGAATTGTTTTTTCTTTTTCCGGCAAAACCTCTACCTCTACTTCAAAAGTAGTTTTTCTAAAAAACTCTTCTGTTATTTCTTTAATTATATTAAGCTGTTTTTGATCCATATTCTATGTATTTATTTATGAAAGCGCCGGAGAAGAAGATGTCTCCTTTTCCTCGTCTTTCTTTTTAAATACTATCTTTTGCTGCCAGATAGAGAATAGGGCTGTTACTAGCCAATAAAGACCTATGGCTGCTGGCATTCTTAAAAGGATTACTACTGTAATTATTGGAAAAAAATAAAGCATTTGTTTTTGCATCATATTAGCAAACTGACCCTTATTGTCATCTTTCTTGTTTTGTCCCATCATCATTTTTGTTTGAAAGAACTGAGCTATTCCTGCAATAATTGCTAAAACAAAATTTGATTCTGACAAATTTATTAATCCAAAAAACATTGGATCTATAATTCCTGGATTAGGAACAAAGGAATATAGTTTTTCCATTGATCCTTCGCTTAGTCCTTTCCAAAAGACTCTGTAAAGAGCAATTAATATTGGCAATTGTAATATCAAAGGAAGACATCCTCCAAATGGATTAAACTTCTCTCTCTTATAAAGTTCCATCATTTCTCTGGTCTGTCTCTCTTTATCGTCTTTATGTTTGTTCTGTATTTCCTTTAATTTAGGCTGGAGCTCAGACATTATTTTCTGAGACTTTATAGATTTCATCATTAAGGGATACAATAAAAACCTTATTATCAAAGTTAATGCTATGACAGCTATCCCAAAATCTTTGCCAGGAATATATTCATAAAGAAGAATTAAGGCATTAAAAAGCGGTTTGTATAAGATTGTATTATAAGCGAGTATAAAAAATTCCATATTATGGTAAATCTATGCCTCCTTTATTAAAAGGATTACATTTTAATATTCTAATTATCCCCTTTATTCCCCCTATGAATGATCCGTGTTTTTCTATAGATAGCGTTGCATATTCAGAACAACTTGGATAAAATCTACAATTTTTTCCTAAATTAATAGAAATATATTTTTGATAAAATTTTATTATTTTTAAACTAATCTTTTTAATCATTGTATAAGTTTAAGTTTTTGAAATATTTTTTTAACCATATCTTTTAATTCTTCATATTCTTTCTTTTCTAACCCAGGCAAAATTATCATTAAAATATCTCTTGATTTACTTTTATTTCCTTCCAATAAATTTTTATTTATATCTTTTAATCGCCTTCTAAGCTTATTTCTTATGTTCGCTTTTTTAGAAACCTTTTGGGAGATAATAAAGGCAAATCTGGAAACATTTAAATCGGTTTCAAGAACCTTCAAAAGCAACAAACCTTCTTTAAGGGTTTTTCCTTTTTTAAAAACCAAATCAATGTCTTTTCTTTTTTGAAGACGATTATTTTGTAAAGTCATTTTAAACTGTTTTCTTTTTTCTCTTTTTTTTTCTCCTTCTAGACAAAACGTTCTGTCCAGCGGGAGTCCTCATTCTCTTAAGAAAACCATGCTTTACCTTTCTTTTTTTATTTTTTGCGTTATAGGTTACAGACATATATTTAATAACATTTATTATCTTATCAAAAAAAAATGTGTTGGTCAATTTAAATTTTTTCCACAAACTATCCCCATGTTATCAACAGAAGATAAGATTTTTAGCTTCATTTTCTTTCTTTTGACTTTGTGCTATCATAGTTTATTAACCGAAACAAGCGCATGCTTGGCGAAGGTCGAAAAGAAACTAAAGTTTTTTGAGCAAATAAACGGCTATATTATCAATGCTCAATGAATCAAGGATTCGTTTCGTATCTCGTAAACTTAAAAATTTACTTCGATGACTAAAGAAGAACTCTGGCAAGCTGTGCTTGCTCAAATTCAGTTAAATATTTCACAGGCCAATTTTTCCACTTGGTTTAAAGACACTGGAATTCTTTCTTATAAAGAGGGCCAAGTTATGGTATCTGTCCCCAATTCTTTCGCTAAAGAATGGCTGGAAAATAAATATGGAAAAACTATCGCAAAGATTATTTTTAATTTAGACCAACAAATAAAAGACGTAAAATATGTTTTAGGAAAATCAGAATTAAAATCTATCAAAAAAAATTATGTTTCTTTGGCTTCTTCTGGACAATTAGAGATAGAAGAATTTAAAATAGACAAAGACTCCAACCTTAATCCCAAATATACTTTTGAAAATTTTGTTGTCGGCCCCTCCAATGAACTATCTCATGCCGCTGCTTGGGCGGTCAGTAAAAAACCAGGGCTAGTTTATAATCCTCTCTTTATTTATGGAGGCGTTGGGCTTGGAAAAACTCACTTACTACAATCTATTGGGAATACCATATTAAAAAATTTCCCAGAAAAGAAAGTAAGATATATCCCTGCTGAAAAATTTACTGCAGGAATAGTTTCTTCTATCAAGAATCATGACGTTGAAACTTTTAAAAAAATGTATAGATCAATAGATGTTTTAATTTTAGACGATGTTCAATTTTTAGCTGGAAAAGAAAAAACTCAAGAAGAATTTTTTCATACTTTTAATACTTTATACGAAGACAACAAACAGATAATTTTATCGTCTGACAGGCCACCAAAAGCCATCCCTGCCCTAGAAGAAAGGCTTCGCTCTAGATTTGAGGGAGGAATGATCGGAGACATAAGTTTCCCAGACTTTGAAACCAGAATGGCTATTCTAAAAACTAAATCTCAAGAAAAAGCTTTAAGTTTTGGAGATGATGTTTTAGAATATTTAGCCTCTAATATACAAAGAAACGTTAGGGAACTTGAAGGAGCCCTTAATAGGCTAGTTGCCTATCAAAGAATAAATAATAAAAATCCTGAACTAGAAGACGCTAAGCTCTTACTCAAAAGCCTTTTATTGTCTCCTAGTAAAATAGTTAATCCAAAAAAAATAATCGAATCAGTGGCCACCTTTTACGACTTAAAAGAAAGAGAGATTATTTCTATTTCTAGAAAAAAAGAAATAGTAAGACCAAGGCAAATAGCTATGTATTTATTAAGAGAAGAATTAAAAAGTTCTTACCCTTTTATAGGAAGAAAGTTTGGGGGGAAAGACCACACGACAGCTATCCACGCTTGTGATAAAATAGTAAAAGAGCTAGAAATCAACGAGAATCTTAGTAACGAAATAACGTTAATAAAACAACGTATTTACGCTGGATAGAACATAGAACAAACTGTGGACAAAATAGGTGACAAATTAAATCCACAATTTATAAGAGTTTTTGGCCATCATAATTTAAAGGGGAAATAAGCTTAAAAATAACTTATCCACCATGATAACAACTATATTAAAAGATATATTAAAAGACGGTATTAGTGTTGTAGAAAGAATTTCTAATAAGTCTTTGACTTTGCCTATTTTAAATAATCTCTTAATTAAAACTGAAAATAACTTTTTAAATTTATCCTCTACCGACTTAGAAATTGGAATACAATGGTGGTCTTTAGTTAAAACCGAAAAAGAGGGGATGATAACTATCCCAGCTAAATTATTATCAAGCTTTGTAAGCTATCTTCCCAATAGGCCAATCAGCTTAAAAGTAAAAGGAACCGACCTTCAAATTGAATGTGAAAACAGGCAAACCACAATTAAGGGAATGGATGCTGAAGAGTTTCCAATTATTCCGAAAATCTCTAAAGACGAAAAATTAACAATAGATAGTCAATTATTTTGTAAGAGCTTAGCTAAGGTTGTTGACGTCGCTAGCTATTCTTCTACAAAAGTAGAAATTTCTGGAATATATTTTTTATTCCAAAAAGATATGATTATCATGACGGCAACAGATAGTTTTAGATTAGGAGAAAAGAAATTATATTTAAATCCTGTTTCTGATCTTTCCAAAAATTATTCCTTAATTCTTCCCCAGAGAACGGCAAAAGAGCTTATCAATATCTTTGGAGAAAAAGAAGGTAATTTAAGTATTTATTTTTCACCAAATCAAATAATGTTTGAAAGATTACTCTCTTCTACCGATCACCCACATATTCAAATAATTTCTAGACTTATTGAGGGAGAATACCCTAATTATCAAGAAATAATTCCTAAGTCTCACGAAACTAAAATTTCATTTAAGGCAGATGAATTAATAAATCAAATTAAGCTAGCTTCCCTTTTTAGCGACAAAGTAAATGAAGTTAAAATAAAAGTTGATTCTAAAAAAGGAGAGCTAAGCGTTTCTAGCCAAAACTCTGACATTGGAGAACATCAAGGATCTATTAAGGTTAAGGTTGAAGGGAAAAGCTGTGACGTCTCTTTTAACCACAGATTTTTATTAGACGGCATTTTAAGTGTTGTTTCTGGAGAAGAAAAAAATCCAGAAATAACTCTGGAATTAAGTGGTTCAGATAAGCCTGGAGTATTAAGATCTAAAAAAAATGATAGTTATCTTTATTTAATAATGCCAATCAAAATTAATTAGAAGTTTCTTTTTTAATTGGCTTTTCAAATTCTTCAATTGGAAGACTTAATAAAGCTTGTTCCATGAATCTATGGAAAATTGCCCCCGCAACTGTTACGGAGGGTTTTTTTAACATAGATTCATTGTTATTATTCCCAACCCATACTCCAGCCACGATCGAAGGAGTATATCCTATTGCCCAAGTATCTCTATAGTCTTGAGTGGTTCCTGTTTTAGCAGCTACTTGGTATCCTGGAAAATAGAGAGTAGAATTATATCCAAACATTGGCGCTCTAGCATTGTTATCTGAAAGAATATCATTTAATAATTTAGTGATATTGCTAGATAAAACTCTTTTGGGAGTTTTATTATTTTCTTCAATAATATTTCCAGAACTATCTTCTATTTTTAAAATTGAAGATGGCTGTACTTTTGTTCCGTTTGTAGCAAAAACTCCGTAGGCTGAAACCATTTCTATTAACTTTACCTCCCATCCTCCCAAAACAATAGAGGGACCATAGGGAGGATTTAATGTTGAAATTCCTAAGTCTTTAGCAGTTTTTACGGATTCATCTATCCCGGCTAAATCAATCAAAACTTTTACAGATGGAACATTTAGAGATTGAGCTAAGGCGCTTCTCAAGGTTACTTCTCCCCTGAATAAATCATCATAATTTTTAGGAATATATTCTTCTTCTCCCCAGATACCAAAATTAGTTTCCTCATCTATCACTGCAGTTTCGTCATCAAAGCCATTTTTAAAAGCAGTGATATAAACGAATGGTTTAAAGGAAGAGCCAGGTTGTCTTCCTGGATTTCCCTTGGTTCCCGTTACGACATTAAATTTAGGGTCAAACAGGCAATCAACGCCAGAAATGCAATTTTTAGGATAAGGGTCTGCGTAATAGTCTCCATTACCAACTACCATCGCTAAAACCTCCCCTGTTTTCGGGTCTAAGGCCACTAGCCCTTCATTATAAGCATGATAGGCCTTATTCCTCTCAAAACCTTCTCTAGCTGCTGTTTCCGCGTATTCTTGAAATGTCCAGTCTAAGGTTGTATATATTTTTAAACCATTCTTTTTTAAAAAATCTTCGCTATATTTTTCTTCTAATTGTTGTTTAACCCATAAAGTAAAATAGGGAGCTTTTATCTTGACAGGATTATCATTAAATATAATTTCTTTTTCTTTAGCCTCTTTATATTCTTCCTCACTTATATATCCTTCATTTTCCATTCTACTTAAAACATAATCTTTCCTTGATAATAAAATATCTTTATTTGGTCCGTATGGAGATAAACGACTTGGTCCCTGAATTAGAGCAGCTAAAATAGCTGACTCTTCAATAGATAAGTCAGCAGCTTTTTTTTGAAAATAACTTTGAGAAGCAGCTTCTACCCCATAAGAATTAGAACCAAAAGGAATTTGGTTTAAATACCATTCTAATATTTGGTCTTTAGAATATCTTCTATCTAATTCTAAGGCCAAGAGTATTTCTTTAAATTTTCTCTCAAATGTTTTTTCTAAAGAAAAGAAAGTAGATCTTATTAGCTGTTGATTTAAAGTTGATCCTCCATAAGTTGCGCTTCTAAGTTGAAAATTTATTAAAACAGATCTTAATATTCCCTTAAGGTCTATTCCAAAATGATTATAAAATCCTGAATCCTCTGTAGCTATAATTGCGTTTTTTAAATGTTCAGATATTTCCGAAAGAGGAATGATTGTCCTCTTCTCTTCTCCATAGATTTCATAAAGCAAAACATCTCCAGTTCGGTCAAATATTTTAGTAGATTGAATGAATTGTTTTTCTGTAAATTTTTCTGGCCTTGGAAGATCTTTAGCTATTACGATAAAAATGATAGTTCCTATAATTAAAAAAAATAAAAAGCTTAGACCCGCAAGTTTTGTAATAAAAAAGAAGACATTTTTCTTTTTGTCTCTTTGAAATATCTTTAAATAGTTTTTTCTTTGAGGCATATTTTAATTTTACTAGAGAATAGGTTAATTGGCAATTTAAAAGGTTTCTGATAAAATAACTTAATTAACTTAAAATATATGACAAAAAATGATAATTCAGAAAAAATAGACAAAGCCTTAACAAAGAGAGTTGAGCAGATTTTGCCTGATAAAATAGGGTTGAAGAATTTAATGCAGAAAAGAAAGATAAGAGTATATTTGGGAATAGATCCTACTGGAAGAAGGCTTCATTTAGGGCATGTAATACCATTAAAAAAATTGCAGGATTTTGCCGACTTAGGACACGAAGTTATCTTAGTCGTTGGAACAGGGACTGTTTTAGCCGGAGACCCTTCTCAAAGAGATGCTGCTAGACCTAAAATTTTAGAAAAAGAAATAAAGGAAAATATTAAAAATTGGAAAAAGCAGGTTGGAAATATTTTAAACTTCTCTAAGGTAAAGATTAAATATAATGGCGATTGGCTATTAAAGCTTCGGCTAAAAGAGGTCATAGATATAGCTTCAAACATATCTGCGTCTAGGTTATTCCAGAGAGATATGTTCAAAAAAAGATTAGAAGCTGGAAACGTTGTTTGGATGCACGAAGTTTTATATCCTATCTTACAAGGATACGATTCTGTTTTTATGGACATTGATTTAGAAATTGGAGGGAGTGATCAAGTTTTTAATATGTTAGTAGGAAGAGAGCTCCAACAGAAAATGAGAAAAAAAGAAAAGTTTGTTTTAACTTGTCCTATGATATTGGGAACAGATGGAAAAACTATGAGTAAAAGTTCCGGAAACTGTATATGGATAGATGATTCTCCTAAAGAAAAGTTTGGAAAGGTAATGTCTATATCAGATAAATTAATAATTCCTTATTTAGAAACATTAACAGATTTAGATTCTGAAAAAGTAAAACAATATAAAGAAGATTTGGATTCTAATAAATTAAATCCTAAGGATGTTAAAAAAGAGTTAGCTTTTGAAATAGTCAAAACTTATAATTCTTTAAAAGAAGCAAAAATAGCTAAAGAAGAATTTGAAAAAATATTTGAAGAAAAAAAACTTCCTTCTATTATTAAAGAGTTTACTCTTTCTGGAAAAATAAATATTTTAGATTTATTAATAAAAACAGAATTAACTTCTTCTAAATCAGAAGCTAAAAGATTAGTTGTTCAAAAAGGGGTAAGGATTAATGAGGTTATCTGGGATGATTGGAAAAAAGATGTAGACGTGAAAAAGGGAATGGTAATAAGTGTAGGAAAAAGAAACTTTGCAAAAATAAAATATATTTAAGAAAAAGAAAAAACCCCTTTTTGCGGGGGCTTTTCTTTCATTGAATAACTTTATTCGTCTGAAGGAGTTTCTTCTTCTGAAGGAGTTTCCTCTTTTGAAGGAGTTTCTTCTGAAGGAGTTTCTTCTGAAGGAGTTTCTTCTTCTGAAGGAGTTTCTTCATCCTGATTTGTAGTTTCAGTTTCCTCTGAAGGAGTTTCCTCTGAAGGAGTTTCTTCTTCGTCATCACTAACAAAAGGATGTATAGTCTTATCTTTAATCATGTTTATTTTTACTTTCTTAAACTGCGTTACTCCGCCTCAAGCGGAGCTATTGGATATCGACCTTTTCCGAATAGACGGTATTAATGGGTGTCTATCCGATTGGTTCTATCCCTATTATATTCATATTTTAAGTCTTGTCAACCCTTAGACCTCCTCTACCTTAAATTCCTTCTTTTTTTGGTTCCAGCCCCATATCTCTATATCAACGGTAACCTTACGGGGGATTTTATTCTCATCTATAAATCCTCTTATTTTTTTCCTTCGAGAAGAAATATTAGGATAGGTAGTCAGCTGTAAAAATTTGATTTCGGTTGTTTTTTTCTTCCAACAGACTAAATCAAACACCCCAAAGATGTCGTTCTGTTTAAATTTAACTTTAGCTGGGTACCAATAAACAAAACCTGTCTTTTCTAGTATTTCTACAGCCTTTTTTCTAATAAATTGCTCAGCTGGCATAATGATTATTTTTGCTTAGATTTTTATATTTTTCTAATGGTTGTAAATTATTCAAGGACCAGCATTTTTTAAAATCTTCTGGGCTAGAATTAAACCAAGATTTTGGTCTCTTGTGATCTATGTGCCAGTATTCTCCAAAATT
>JBDRIW010000008.1:0-15949 GCA_043815465.1 Candidatus Nealsoniibacteriota bacterium
AATAGTATCTGAAGAATTATTAATAGACGAAATTATAACAGCTGAAGATTTAGATATCGACGAGCCGAATCTTTTACCAAATAACCCTTTCTATGTCTTTAAAGAGATAGGAAGAGGATTACAAAGTTTCTTTACTTTCAATCAAATTAAAAAATTAGAATTGAAAGAAAAATTCTCTAATGAAAAAATACTAGAAGTTAAAAAAATGGTAGAACAAGGAGTCGATAAAAAAGGAATTGAAATTGCTCTCAGAAACTATGAGAAAGAACTTGGAGATATGCAAAGAATATCCACGAGGATACAAGAGAAAAATGAAACTGAGGATGACGAAGAAGTAGGAAAATTCTTAGATAAATTTATTCAAAAACAAATTCTTCATCAAAGAATTATTCAAAAACTAGAGAACCAAATTTCTGAAGAAACTATGACTAGAATAAGAGAAACTAAAGAAAAACAGCTTGAAAACTTTTCTCAAGTTATGACAAAATTAGAAGACAATAACGCAGAAAAAATACAAAAAAGGTTGGAGAAAAATATTAAAGAGATAAAAGGAAGTGATTTTCAAGGATTAAAAAATTTAGAATTTCTTGGAGAACTTATAGAAAAAGTCCCAGAAGAAGTTAAAAACGCAGTTAGAAATGCCAGAGAATCAACCCTAGATATCTTAAAAGAAAAACTTGAATCTTTATCGGATCAAGAAAAAGAAAAATTACAAAAATATATTGAAAATATTTCTGGAGATGGAGAAAAACAATTAGAAATATTAAACAGATTGAAAGAAGAACTTCCAATTATTGAAAAATTATTAATAGATTCTGGAGAAAAAATACAAGAGAGAATAAGAGAACGTGTCCAAGAAAATAACGGAGAATTTAAAGAGGAAATAAAAGAAGATGCTGAAGACAAAAATGATGATATGAATAAAATAGAAGAAAATTCCTTGCAAAAACAAATAATGCAACCCATCAAAGAAATGCTAAATCACTAAAACACTAAGAATGAACACTAAAGACCCTTATATTACTAAGGGTTTTTAGTTGAAAAACTGACTTTTTATTGTTAAAATAGGAAGAATTAATGCTCAATGAAATCTTTAGATTCATTTCGAGCTTCGCCGCCAACGCGGCTTGTCTTATGAAATATCATATAATTACCTACGGCTGCCAAATGAATAAGGCAGATTCAGAAAGGATAGCCTCTAATCTAAAAATAAAGAGGCATAAACCAGCTCAAAATATTAATGAGGCTGATTTAATTATAGTGAATATGTGCTCAATAAGGCAACCTGCTGTAGATAGAATATATGGCTTAATTCAAAAATTTAAGAAAATAAAAAAGAAAAGAAAAATAAAAACACTTCTTACTGGATGTGTTTTAAAAAAAGATTTAAATAAACTAAGAGGAGGCTTCGACTCTATCTGGGACCAAAGCATAAATTTTGACTGTCCTCCAAAATACAATTCCTCTAAAACTATTTATATTCCCATTTCTAACGGTTGCAATAACTTCTGCTCCTATTGTGTCGTTCCTTACACTAGAGGTGCGTTAGTCTGTAGAGATCATAAAAAAATAATAGAAGAAATAAAAGAAGCTACTAAAAAAGATATTAAAGATATTTGGCTATTAGGACAAAATGTTAATGATTATAAATCTCCAAAAAATAAAAATATAAACTTCTCAAAACTTTTTAAATTAGCAGATGAAATTCCTGGAAAATTTAAATTATCCTTTATGTCCCCTAACCCTAAGAACTTTTCTGATGAATTAATCAAAAACTTATCTGAATCAAAACATTATTCTAAATATTTGAATCTTCCTGTTCAATCTGGAGATGATGTTATTCTTAAAAAAATGAATAGATCATATACTATTAAAAAATACAATGATCTGGTTAAAAGAATAAAAAAAGCTATACCAGATATAAAATTATCTACAGATATAATAATTGGATTCCCGGGAGAAACAAAAAAACAATTTAAAAATACTGAAAAATTATTTAAAAAAATAAAATTTAATGTAGCTTTTGTTAGCAAATACTCTCCGAGAATAGGAACAGCTTCTTTTAAATTAAAAGATAATGTTCCGTTTGATGAGAAAAAGAAAAGAGAACAAGCTATAATAAAGATAGTAAATAAGCATGAATAAGAAATTAATAGCTATAATTGGTCCAACGGCATCAGGCAAATCATCTTTAGCTGTAAAACTAGCCAAAGAATTTAATGGAGAGGTAATTTCTGCTGATTCTAGGCAAATATATAAGGGAATGGATATTGGTACTGGTAAAATAACAAAAAAAGAAATGAATAGCATCCCCCACCATCTTTTAGGCGTAGTTTCTCCTAAAACCAGATTTACTGTCGTTCGATACAGAAAGTTGGCAATAAAAGCTATTGATAAAATACAGAAAAAAAATAAAATTCCTATTATTTGTGGAGGAACAGGATTATATATTCAATCAATCATTGACGGCATAACTATACCGGAAGTTAAACCAGATCTAAAACTAAGAAAAGAATTAGAAAAATTAACAACCGAACAATTATTCAAAAAACTTAAAAAATTAGACAAAAAAAGAAGTGAAACAATAGATAAGGACAACGGAAGAAGGTTAATTAGAGCTTTAGAAATAGTAATCAAAACAAAAAAACCTGTCCCTAGTTTAGAAAAAAATACTCTCCCCTATCCTTTTTTAATTATAGGAATTAAAAAAGAAAAAAAAGAATTAGAAAAACTTATTAAAAAAAGATTTTTTGAGTGGCTGAAATTAGGATTTTTAAAAGAAGTTTTAAATTTAAAAAAAACTGGATTATCCTGGAAAAAAATAGAAGAATTTGGAATTCATTATAAAACCGGTAGCCTTTATATTCAACACAAAATAACTGAAAAAGAATTTATAGAAAAATCTTTAATAGAATTGAATAACTATGCCAAACGTCAAATGATTTGGTTTAAAAAAGACAATAGAATTAATTGGGTTAAAAATTATAAAGAGACCATTAAAATTACTAAAAATTTATTAAAAATAAAAAGCGGTGGAAAATAATAATCTTTCACCGCCTTAACCGATCATACTTTAATCAGTTTCTTTATTAGAGGGTATCGACTGATATTGTCAATAAACTCCCTAAATAAATTACGTTTATTCTTAAAACGCAGAGAAAAGAACTTTTTCTGGAATTATTATTCTTCTATAATCGTCTATATCCTGATAAAATGATCCTGAGAACAATGACCTTATCTTTCTTCGCTCTTCTTGAAAAGGAAGATTTAAAGATAGTAGTAGGATATTAAAATATTCCATTTCCTCTTCTTTCACAAGAATAATTCCATCAGGAGATCCAACTACAAATAATTTATCATCAAATAGACAATTTAATTCCACTGGTAAAATATATCTTCTTTTTTCATCTACTTGGACATCTGCCCAAGCTACTTTAATGGGCATAATTTCCTCCTAAAAAGAATAAATTATTTTTTATTATATGCTTTATTTCTATTTTGTCAATAGTTTCTTTAAGCTGTCATTAACAACCTTAGGGTCAGCTTTTCCCTTAGTTTTAGCCATAACCTGCCCTATTAAATATTGAAAGGAATTTTCTTTTCCCTTTTTATAATCTTCTACAACTTTAGGATTGGCTAATATTATATCATTTATAATACTTTCTATTTCCAAAATATCACTAATCTGCACTAATTCTTTTTCTTTAATAATATGAGAGGGGTCAGCCCCTGTTTTAAGCATATCTAATAAAACTATTTTAGCTATTTTACTAGAAATCTCCCCTTTATTAATCAAAATAATAAATTCTGAAAAGTTTTCAGGAGTTATCAAAAATTCTTTACTATCTATAGAAATTTTCTCTAATATTCCCTGAAGATCTGTTGTCAAATAATTAACACAAAGTTTTACTAATTTTAAAAATTTATCTCCACTCAAAGACTTTTCTCCCTCTAGGCTAACCATCCAATCTGCTAATTCAGAAACAACTTTCTCAAAATAATCACACATCTTTTTGTTCCTAATTAAAACTTCTACCTCTTTTTCATTTAAACTATATTCTTTTTTAAATCTTTCTCTTTTCTGACTAGGTAATTCAAATATCTCAGATTTAATCTCTTTAATAAAAGAATCTGTATGATTAAGAGATGGTAAGTCTGGCTCTGGGAAATATCTATAATCATGTGCTTCTTCTTTCTCTCTTTGTGAAAAAGTTTTATTTTTAACTTCATCCCATCCCCTAGTTTCTTGAATTATTTTCTCTCCTGATTCTAATAATTCTTTTTGTCTTTCTATTTCATATTCAATCCCCTTTTCAACAGCTTTAAAAGAATTAAGATTTTTAATTTCTACTTTAGTTCCTAATTTATTATCTTTACTAATAGAAATATTGGCCTCTACTCTCATTTGACCTTTTTCCATATCAGCGCTTGATACATCTAAATATCTAAAAATAAGTTGTAATTCTTCGGCAAATCTTTTAGCCTCTATAGCTGTTTTAATATCTGGTTCAGTGACTAATTCCATTAAAGGTACCCCAGCTCTATTAAAATCAATTAAAGAATAATCTTCTCCCTTAGGATGAACTAATCTCCCAGTATCTTCTTCTAGGTGAACTCTCGTAATTTTTATTTTATTCCCATCTATATTTAAAAACCCTTTCTGACAAAGAGGTTTATCATACTGACTTATCTGATATCCCTTAGGTATATCAGGATAAAAATAATTCTTTCTATCAAATTTAGAATAATTTGGAATCTCACAATCCACAGCCAATCCAGTTTTAATAACCTTTCTAACGGCTTCTTCATTTATCACAGGCAAAGTTCCTGGTTGTGCGGTACATGTCGGACATATATTAATATTTGGACAATGTTCGTTAGGATCGTTTTTACAAGAACAAAACATTTTAGAATTAGTCTTTAATTCACTATGTATTTCTAAACCTATAGTTGGCTTGTATGGCATATTATTCTACTATTCTATCGTCTTTAATTTTTTTAGATTTTAATCCCTTTGCCTCATCTATTATCTCTACTCCTGAACTAGTCCCTATTATATCCGCTCCAGCCTCCACCATCATTTCTAAATCAGCTACCTTTCTAACGCTTCCTGCTGCCTTAACTAATAATCCATCTGAAGACTCTTTCATTATCCTTACATGCTTAGCTTTTTCTATTAATTCTGAGTGACTTAAAGGATCTAAAATAGTAGCTGTTTTAACACAAATAGCTCCAGACTCCTTAACAATTTCAGAAGCTTTTTTAATTTCTTCATCTGTTAAATAACCTGATCCTATGATCACTTTTGTTGGCAAAACCTTGGTTACTTCTTTTAAATCAGCTAAAACTTCTTCGTAGTTACCATTTTTAAATTTATCTATCTGCATTACAATATCTATTTCATCTGAACCATTATTTTTGGCCTCAGCGATAGCTTCCATTCTCTCTTGATGAGAACTGCTACCAGTAGGTTGATCTATCAAAGTAGTGACTTTGACATCGCTTCCAGATAAAACTTCTTTTGCTGTTTTAGTATGTTCTGGAAAAACACAAAATCCTCTAAATCCATATTCTTTTGCTTGCTGAGCTATTTTTTTAATTTCTTCTTCTGTAGCTTCTTTTTTTAAAAAAGTTTGATCTATTATTTTATTTATTTCCATATTTTTTAAAACCTAAATATAAATTATCAAATAATAATGCAACACTTATTGGACCCAATCCTCCAGGAACAGGAGTTAAAAAGGCAGGTTTACTCCCTAAACTTTTTCTATCCATATCCCCAACAACTTTTTTATTTAAAATAGTATTTCCACCATCTATTAGAACTACTCCCTTTTTAATCATATCTCCTTTAATTAACCCTGGTATTCCTTTTATAGATAAGATCACATCAGCTTCTTTCAAATTAGGAAAATTATTTTGTTTTATAAAATAATGTATATTTATATTTTTTCTATTTAAAAAATCTCGTAAAGTCTCTCCAAAGATATCAGAGTTAACTAGGGCCACTATTTTACTATTCTTTTTTGAATTTTTCTTAATAATAGAATAAATAACTGAAGGAATAATAGGATAAAAAAAAGGTTCTCCCTTCTTAAGTAATTGCCTATTTTTAGAATGAAACCCATCTACATCTTTCTGCGGAGAAACTTTTTCTATTATCTTTTTTGTATTTAATTTATCAGGTAAGGGTAATTGAACTATTATCCCATGGACAAGAGAATCTTTGTTTAATTCATCTATTTTATCAAGAACATCTTTTTCTTTTATGTTTGTCTTAAAATGGTAAATTACTAAACCCACTCCTACCTTATCAGCTAATTCTTTTTTCTTCTTAATAAAAACTTTTGAAGAACTATTATTTCCTATCCAGATTACAGCCAATTTTGGCTTTATCTTTTCTTTCTTAATTCTATTTTTAAGTTTAGAAATAACTTTCTCTGTTTCTCTTTTACCATTGAAAATCTTCATATATTGGAAAAGCTTTCGTTATTTTCTTAACTTTATTTTTAAGTTCCATAGCCACCTTTTTGTTGCCCATATTTTTTATTAATTTAGATATTATAGACGCAACTTCTCTAGATTCTTTTTCTTTTAATCCTCTGGTAGTAATAGAAGGTGATCCTAATCTTATTCCAGAAGGATTAAATGGTGGTCTCTTGTCAAAAGGAATAGCATTTCTATTAACATAAATACCTAAGGCATCCAGTTCTTCCTGAATTTTTTTAGATTCTAAATTTAAAGATGATATATCTAACAACATTAAATGATTATCTGTTCCTCCACTTACTACTCTTATCCCCTCTTTTTTAAATTCATCGGCCATCGCTTTAGCATTTAAAACAACTTGTTTTTGATAAGATTTAAAAGATGGCTTCATTGCTTCTAAAAAACAAACTGCTTTGGCTGCAATAACATGATCCATAGGTCCACCTTGAATGCCTGGGAAAACTGCTGAATCTATTTTTACTGCTAACGTCTTTCCTTTACTATCTACGTTATCTTTTATTTTTGAAAGTATTAATCCTCCTCTTGGACCTCTCAAAGTTTTATGAGTTGTTGTTGTAACAATATCACAATAAGGAAAAGGATGAGGATGTATTCCTGTTACAACAAGTCCAGCTATATGAGCTATGTCTGCCATTAAATAAGCTCCTACTTTATCAGCTATCTTTCTAAATCCTTTGAAGTCTAAAACTCTTGAATAAGCAGTTGTGCTAACTATTATTAGTTTGGGCTTTGTTTTTAGAGCTATCCGTTCTACTTCTTTTAAATCTATTTTTTCTGTTTTTTGATCTACTCCATAATGTGAAAAACTATAAGTCTTACCAGAGAAATTAACTGGAGATCCATGAGTTAAGTGTCCTCCAGCAGATAAATCTATCCCTAATACCCTATCTCCATGCTTTAATAGGGCCAAAAAGACGGCTGCATTGGCTTGAGAACCTGAATGGGGCTGAACATTGGCATGCTCCGCTTTAAACAGCTTTTTAGCCCTTTCTATGGCTATAAACTCTATCTTATCTATATACTCATTCCCTCCATAATACCTCTTAAAAGGATAGCCTTCAGAGTACTTATTGCTCAAAGGAGTACCCATAGATTCTAAAACAGCTGAGGTAGCTGTATTCTCAGAAGGAATAAGGGTTAACCCATTTTTCTGACGTTCAATTTCTTTTCCAACCAAATTATATATTTTAGGATCTGTCTTTTTGATATTCTTCATGTTTTTTATTCAAATATTCTTCTAAAATAATTTGAGCCCAATTACTTATTCCTTTAATAGTCATTGATAAATCTTTGAACTTTACCAATTTTCCTTTTAAAATATCTTTCTCCTTAACAGATATTTCAGGGCTGTCTCCTTTGAAAAGATAAATTAGTCCTATATGAACTGCCTCTACCTTTCTCCTTTCATCATTTAATATTCCAATAAATTTTCTGTCCAATATGTTTCCTTTATAATCTATCTCTTCAGCCCATTCTCTCTCCGCCGCAACAGTTAAAATATCTTCTCCTGGTTTTAAATCAATAGGATTTATATGACCCGCCACTCCTAGATGATAATCGTTTATCAATCTTTTTTCGCTCGCTTTCTCTAAATAATTATAAAGAAAATATTTATCTTTAAAATTAAAAAGAATATATGGAATTATTTGCTGCCAAGTATCATCATCCTCAACCTCTTCCCTCTTTTTAAATTGAAAATTATTCTTTATTAAATCTAAATAATATTCTAAATTATCAGTTTTCAATCCCTGCCAATGATCTTTTTTAAAAAAAATATCTTTAGCAATAACCAAGACCTTTTCATCCTTCATTTTTTTCTTTCTAAAGTAACAAAAGTATATTTATAAGGATTTTTACTATCTGGTTTATTTTCAATTCTCTCTATTTCATTCCAATCATCCCAATCAAATTCTGGGAAAAAAGCATCTCCCTCAAATTCTCCGTCAATTAGAGTAAGATACATTCTATCAGCTATTGGCAAAAATTGTTTATATATTGAGACTCCTCCAATAATCATTATTTCTTCAAAATCCTTTAATTTATCTAGGGCTTCATCTATAGAATGAGCAATTATACACCCTTCTTGAGAGAAGTTTTCATCTAAAGTAAGTATAAGATTGGTTCTTTGAGGCAAAGGTCTTCCTATTGATTCAAATGTTTTTTGACCCATAATCATTGGTTTTCCCAATGTTTTTTGTTGAAAATGATCCATGTCGGCTGGTAAGTCCCAAGGAAGTTTATTATCTTTACCAATAACCAAATTATTGCCTATGGCAACTATTATAGAAATGGTCGATTTGTCTTTTTCCATCATAATATGATATTATATATTAAGGTCAAATTTAGGGCAAGTTTTATATTTAACTTTATGAAGAAAAAAAAGTGTATTATAGAAGATTATTCAGAATTAAAAACAATCGTTGACGCTCATAAAACTCTTCAACATAAAATCGTTTGTACGGTCGGTTCTTGGGATATGTTACACATAGGACATCTTCGTTACCTTATAAAAGCAAAGGAACAAGGAGATATTCTTATTGTAGGGACAGATAGCGATAGAGGAATAAAGCTATATAAAAAAAACGAACTTAGACCAGTAATTCCACAAGAAGAAAGAATGGAGATGTTAAGCTATCAAGACTGCGTAGATTATGTTACTTTAGTAGACGACATTGACGATAATGGAAAATGGCAATATGAATTAATAAAACAAGTCAAACCTGATGTTTTTGTAACTACAGATGATAGCTATCCTCCAGAGCAGATTGATGCTATTAAACTATATTCTAAAGAAATTGTTGTTTTCCCTAGACAAGCAGAAAAAACCTCAACCACAAGTATTATCGAAAACACTATGAAAAAACATCTCGATGCAATGCTAAGTCAAATAAATAACAAGAAAAGCAAATGAGTAAATTTGTTAATACTAAAAATGCTAGAAAGGGTGAATATAAAAAAGTAATTGAAACGATAGCAAAAACAGGTAAATGTCCTTTCTGTAAAGAGAACTTTAAATATCATAAAAAACCAACATATAAGAAGAAAGATGGCTGGTTCTTAACTAATAATACTTGGCCATATAAAAACGCAGAAAATCACTTAATAATTATTGGAAAAAAACATAAAGAAAATTTCTCTGAAATAACTAAAAAAGACCTTGAATCTGTGGCCTTTTTGACAAATTGGGCTATAAATAAATGGAAAATAAGGGGAGGAGGATTTACAATGAGATTTGGAGATACTAATTATACTGGAGCCTCAGTAAGTCACATCCATTTCCACATAATATCTCCTGAATTAAATAAAAAAACTAAACAAGCTAAAGTAGTTAATTTCCCTATTGGCTAAATTCCAATATCTGCCTTGATAGAAGGGTGATAATCGTAATCCTCTAGTTTAAAATCTTCGTAATCAAAATCGAAGATGTTTTTTATTTCAGGATTTAAAGTCATCTTTGGCAAAGGCTTTGGTTCACGAGTTAATTGAAGCTTTGCTTGTTCTACATGATTTAAATATATATGAGCATCTGATAAAGTATAAACAAATTCATGGGCCTTTAATCCAGTTGCTTGAGCCACCATTTTTAATAACAAAGAATATGAAGCTATATTAAATGGAACTCCCAAGAATATATCACAACTCCTTTGAAATAAATGTAAAGATAATTTTCCTTGAGCATGAAAAAGCTTAAAGAAACAATGACATGGAGCTACAAACACTTTATCAACATCTTCTGGATCCCAAGCAGTAACAATTAATCTTCTGGAATCAGGATTACTTTTAAGATCTTCTATTAAATTAGCTATCTGATCTATTTCTCCTCCGTCTCTTTTCTTCCAGTGACGCCATTTTTCTCCGTATATTGGTCCTAACTCTCCTGCAGGCAAACCATACTTTGCTGTTGCTTCTGGAGTAGCCCATTCATCCCATATAGTTACTCCGTGATCTTGAAGATATTTAACATTAGTATCCCCTCTTAGAAACCAAAGTAATTCATAAATAACTGATTTTAAGGGCATTCTCTTTGTGGTTAACAAAGGAAACCCATCATCCATATTAAATCGCATTTGATAACCGCAAACCGCAATATTCCCTATTCCTTGAGGATCACCCTTCTTATCGCCATTTTTTAATACGTGTTTTAGTAGATCTAAATATTGTTTCATAATGTCTTTATTGTATAAAATTTTACGGAATATGTATAATTTCGACTCCAGCTAATTCCATTGTATTTTTCCCATCTAAATTAGATCCCCCTTCTGAGAAGTATATTCTTTTAATACCAGACCAAGCAATTAGTTTTGAACACACGGGACAAGGGAAATGAGTAAGATAAAGAATAGAACCATCTAACTTAATTCCAAATTTAGCAGCTTCAGCTATTAATTTCTGTTCAGCATGAATAGTGGGAGATAATTCTTGATTCTCCCCTGCTTTGAATAAATCCCTGATAGAACCTTTTTGATAAGGAGCATTATCATTGGGAACTCCTTGATTATAAGAGCGAGTAACTATTTTTTTATCCCTTACTAAAATAGCTCCTATCTGCCTCCACCAATCACTACTCTTTTCAGCTTCTTTGTAAGCTTCCTTCATCATTTCTAAATCAAATAAATCTTCGGATTTCTTAATATTCTCCGTTGGAATATTAGCCATAACTTTTTCTTTATCCCAACGAAGAAAGACACTCTTCCAATCAACCTTAGATTTTTTTAAATATTTATTATATAAATTTCTAGATAATTCATCCTGGACCAAAATAATCTCTTTATCCTTTATTTCTTTTATCTTCTCTTTAGTAAGAATTAAAATATTTTTATAACCAAACTTTTCTAAAATATCTTTAACTTTTTCACTAGATATAGAAGCTATGTCTGGCTTTATCTCAGATAGTTCTTTTTGTAAATATTCATCTATTATATATACATCCTCAACTTCTCCTTCCAACTCATTTAACAAATCTAAAAACCCCTTATGAATAACGGGGATATATATAACGAGAGTTTTATTGAGCATAGGTATAATTACTCTATTTCTATCCCCATGTTCTTGGCAGTCCCAGCAATAATCTTCATCGCAGCTTCAATATCGTTGGCATTTAAGTCAGGCATTTTCTGCTCTGCAATCTGCTTTAATTGAGCTTTAGTTATCTTTGCCACCTTCTTCTTATTAGGCTCACCAGAACCCTTTTCTATCCCAGCTGCTTTTTTCAATAAAATTGCTGCAGGTGGCTGTTTTATAATAAAAGTATAAGTCTTATCTTCAAACACAGTAATTTCTATTGGTACTATAAGTCCCATATTCTCTTTTGTAGCATCATTAAACCTCTGACAAAATTCAGATATATTAACTTGATGCTGAGCTAAAACAGGTCCTACCGGAGGAGCTGGAGTAGCTTTTCCTGATGGAAGTTGAATTTTAATTATTGTTTTTATTTTTGCCATAATATTAAACTTTTTTAATTTGTAAGGAATCTAATTCTACGGGCGTGTCTCTACCAAACATATTGACCAAAACTTTTACCTTCCCTCTATCAGGATCTATTTCAGAAACCTTTCCATCGAAATCCTTAAAAGGACCGTCAACTATTTTAACTAAATCACCTGGTTGAACATTTATTTCAAATCGAGGATCTTCTTCTCCCATTCTCTTTTTTAAACTTTCTATTTCATTTAAAGAAACTGGTACAGGAGTTGTTCCTGCTCCGACAAATCCAGTAACATTAGGAGTATTTCTAACAACATACCAACTATCATCTGTCACCACCATCTCTACTAAAACATATCCAGGATAGATCTTTTCTTCTACTACTTTTCTTTTTCCATTTTTTATCTTAATCTTCTTTTCTTTTGGTACTAATACATTAAAAATCTTATCTTCCATTCCCAAAGATTCTATCCTCTGCTTTAAGTTTCTAGACACTGCATCTTCATATCCAGAATAAGTATGTAAAACATACCAATTTCTTTCTTGGGAAATTTGTTGTTTTGGCATATTAAATTACAAATTTATTTAATAAAAAAGAAAATAAAAGATCTAAAGATCCTAAATAAAAAGCGACAACCAAAGCCACGCCTATAACAATAAGTGTATATTTAGTAGTTTCTTGTCTACTAGGCCAATTAACCTTTTTCATCTCCAATTTTACCTCCTTAAAATAAGAAATAATTTTTGAAGGAATGTTCGTTATAGTCATAAATTATCTTTTTAAAAAAGCCCATTAGGGCCTGTATATTTAAATTTAACAGAAAGAAGCCCTGGTGTCAAATATTACCTTACCCTGCTATTTGCAAAGAATCTATATAATATTCTCCCCCTATTTTCTTTAATATTATTATTTCAGGAAATCCTTTCACACCATCTTTCTCATATGTTTCTACTCTAAATCTAAACATTTCTTCTTCTATTTTTTCTTTTTTAACTATTCTATAGCTTGTTATTTCTCCAGTTAAAAAGAATGCTCCTTCTTCCATTTGCTGAAAAGCTTTCTCAGTTAAAAAAAGAATTGCTTGATTTTCATTATTAGAAATCCTAGCCACCATAAAATCATCCACAACTTCTTCAACAAGCCCCATGATAAGAACGTCTTCCAAAGAAGTAAGTTTTTCTTGAGAATTATTTTCTATTCTTTTATACTGCCAAGATAAAAACGAAACCACTAATAAAACACTAATTATAGCCACTAATATTGCTTTCCAAGATTGTAAATTTAAAATACTTAAATTCTTAGACATCTAAATTTCTAACTTTATTAGCATGTGTTTGAATAAATTTCTTTCTAGGGGCAACTTCATTCCCCATCAAAACATCAAACATTTTATCAGCTTCCCTAGTATCATCTATAGTTATTTGCAAAAGTAATCTATTCTCTGGATTCATAGTTGTCTCCCAAAGTTGATCTGGATTCATTTCTCCCAAACCTTTATATCTTTGCATAGATATACCTAAAGAATTTTCATTTTTTAATTTAACCAATAATTTTTCCTTCTGTTCTTCTGTATAAACAAATTCTATTCTTTTTCCAGCTTGTATCCTATATAAAGGTGGCTGAGCTACATATATATATCCTGCCTCAATAAGAGGTTTAAAATGTCTATAAAACAAAGTTAACAAAAGAGTTCTAATATGAGCTCCATCTACATCTGCATCTGTCATTATAATTATTCTGTGGTATCTAGCTTTCTCAAGATTAAAATCCTCTCCAATAGCAGTTCCCATAGCAATTATTAATGACTTTACTTCTTTATTAGCCAACATCTTGTCTAGTCTAGCTCTTTCCACGTTTAATATCTTTCCTCTTAATGGAAGTATAGCCTGGAATCTTCTATTCCTAGCTTGCTTTCCACTATTATGGACAAAAATTCCAGAAGCTAAAGCGAAGTTATGAGTTCCTGAAACTTCTAAGTCGTAGACATCTATTTTTTCTTTAAGCTTTATTATTTTTACTATTTTATGGTTATGATTCAAGACAGCATCATTTAACTCCTCTTGATTGCCCATGAAAAATCTCTGGCAAATCGTATTAAACCTCAAAAGACTTTTATCTTTTCTTCTTAATCTTTCTTGGTTGTATATTTCTTTATCTAACTTCCCATATTTTTCAAGGATTTCTTTCATCAAGTTTAGAGCCTTTTCTTGATAGGTTCTATCGTAAGCTTCTTTCCTTTCTACTCTAAATTTTTGAGTCCATTGCTCTTTAGTTTTTTGCGATCTCCATTTTAAAAGTTTCTCATCCTGCCATTGAATTTTTGCTTTAAGAGAAAATTTTTCTTTTGTTTCTGGGTGTTTTTCAAAATATTTTTTAATTCTTTCGGCTTGGCCTTTTCTATTCTCTTGACTGGCCCAATATTTCTTCTGATTTACGTATAGAATTTCTCTGTTTCTTTCTCGGTACTCTTTATTTTTTTTATAAAATTCAAGAAATTTTTGAAGCATATATTGTTTATATTCTTCATTTTCCCATTGTTTTTTCGCTCTTTCGCTCAACATCTTTTTCATCCTTGGGGTAGTCATAATCTGCCTAATTTTTCTCCTGTATTCCTCTGACTTATGAATCTGCCTTGTTTTTTCTTTTATATCATCCCTATGGATTGTTTTATCTAAGAATTTTGTATGAAAAAGAAAATGTTCTAAATGGGGCATCCTGACCAAATTGTCTGGATTATTATTTCTTTTATTAAAATCAACATGGTGTAAAGTGTTTCCTAATTCCTTAGAATACAATTTATTTTTTAAATTAAATTTGTCTGCTAAGAGATGTGTGAATATCCAACGTTTTTCTTTGGGATCATAAACTAATTCATATCCTTTAATTGTTATTCTTTTCCCTAGTTTTGAGATTTGACGATACAAAGGCATTAAAGATTCTTTTGGAGATAATTCTTTAGCCTGCTTGTAGGAGCCGTCTCTTAGCATGAATTTATGATTAGGAGTACAAACTATTTCTTCTCCATTGTCAAGAATAACTTTAATAACTTTTTCATTAATTCTTGTTTTATGTGGACTCTCTATTGGTCTCGTCCCGATTGATCCGTCATTCTCAATAGAATAGCAATAATTTCTTTTGCCAAGTTTAGTTTCTTCCACCAATTCTTTGAAAGCTAAATCTCTTCCATCCGTAAGAGCGATTTTAGTTTCAGCAGAAAAACATCCTCCAGCTGATTCTCCCTCCACGATATACAATTCAGATTCTGACGGATCTTTAGAGCTACAATCAGCCAATTTACCAGGCAATGCTAATCCATCCAAAGCTCCTTTTCTTAAAACAGTTTCTCTAGCAGCTCTAGCTGCTTTTCTAGCTTTAGAAGAAAGAATACATTTCTCAAGAATGGCTCTAGCATCCTGAGGATTTCTTTCTAAAAAATCAGTTAATGTATCTGCTACTACAAACTCTACTGCTGGTTTTACTTCAGGATTACCAAGCTTAGCTTTAGTCTGTCCTTCAAATTGTGGCTCTCTTATTTTTACAGAAATAACTCCAGTGAATCCTTCTCTAACATCCTCTCCAGTAAGATTGTCTTCTGACTCTTTCAAAATATTATTCTTTTTAGCATATTCATTAAAAGTCCTAGTTAAAGCAGTTCTAAAACCAGTTAAATGAGAACCTCCTTCACCAGTGTATATATTATTAGCAAAACTTTCTTCAAAACATTCGTACTCATCAGTATATTGAAAAGCTGCTTCTACTAAAATATCATTCTTCTCTCCTGTTCCATAAAAAACAGTAGGCTGTCTTACGGTAACTCCTTTTGTTAAATATTTAACATAAGAGGCTAATCCTCCTTCAAAATAAAAAGTATAAGATTTATTTGGCTTCTCTCTTTGATCTTTAACGGTAATCTTAATTGCTTTTGTAAGATAAGCTTGCTGACGAAGATGTTTTAAAATCTTTTTTAAATCAAAATTAATCTCGCTAAAGATTTCAGTGTCTGGTTCAAAA
>JBDRIW010000009.1:0-2995 GCA_043815465.1 Candidatus Nealsoniibacteriota bacterium
AAAGGTAAATAAGTAGAAGATCCTCCATACATTTTAGCTCCTCTAATTCTTTTAGCATAAGAAACAGGTATATTTCTTCTTCCTTCATTAATCAAAACAACTGCAGCAATAATCAATAATGACATTGCGGCAAATAACAAATAAGAAGGTACTTTAGCTGGATCCCAAGTTAAAATCAATTCTCTTATATTATTAGGGACAGCAGAAATAATTCCTGCAAAAATAAGAAGAGAAACTCCATTTCCGATTCCTTTCTCAGTAATTAACTCTCCAATCCACATTAATAAAATTGTTCCAGCCGTAATAGTTAAAAGAGCTGTTGCTAAAACTGATCCAGATAAATTAGCAATAATCCCTTGGCTTTGTAAAACAGACAACATGGCAAATCCTTGTAGGGCAGCTAAAGGTACTGCTGCCATTCTTCCAATTTGATTAAACTTTTGTTTACCTGCCTCTCCTTCTTCTTTGTACATTCTTTCCATGGCAGGAAATATCATAGTTAACAACTGCAAAATAATAACAGCTGTAATATAAGGACCCATTCCAAGCATGACGATAGAAAGTTTATCTAGAGCTCCTCCAGTAAACATATTTAATAATCCAAATACTTGGTTCCCTTCAAAGAAATCTTTCATTCTGTCTGCACTTATTCCAGGAACAGGAATATTAGCCATCAATCTAAATATTCCAAAAGATACTAAAACAAATAGAATCTTATTTCTTAAATCTGTTATCTTAAAAATTTGAATTGTCTTTTTTATCCAATTCATGTTTTGAATTATATTTTACCTTTAACTTTTTCTATCTTTTCCTTAGCTCCTTTGGAAAGTAAACAATCTTCAAAGACTAAAGTTTTCTTAATCTCTCCTGAGCTCAAAATCTTTATCTTAGGTAACTGCCCTTTTATTCTACGAACTAATCCCTTTTTAAACAATACTTCTGAGTTTACCTTTTCTCCTTCTTCAAAGTTTTTTTCTAAAACATCTAAATTTACAACAGCCACATTAAAAAGCTTAGTAACAGGCTTAAATCTATAACCTCTTAATTTATGGTATCTCTTTACCAATTCTCTGATATCAGGTGGAAGTTTCTTTCCTGCTCTGGCTTTCTGTCCTCTCATACCCTTTCCAGAAGAATCTCCTTTCTTTCCTCCTCTACCAATCCTCTTGGCTTTCTTTATTCCCTTTTTGGTTCTTAATTCATGAAGCTGCATATTATTTCAACCTTAATTGCTTCAAAGCTTCTATTGTTGCCTGAGCATTGTTTAATTTATTAGTAGTTCTACCTATAATTTTAGAAGAAATATTTCTAATACCAGCTAAAGTACAAATAACTCTAACTGTACCTCCAGCTACTAAACCTCTTCCTTTTCTTTGAGGTTTTAACATAACTTGAGCAGCTCCAAATTTAGCGTTTACTTCATGCTGAATACTTTCTTCTACTATATTTACAGTTATTAAGTGTTTTTTAGCTAATCTAGTTGATTTATCAATTGCTTGAGCTACATCTGTTCCTTTAGCTACCCCTACTCCAACTTTACCGTTTTTATCTCCGACAACCATAACTGCTCTAAATCTAAAATGTCTTCCACCTTTGGAAACTCTAGTAACTCTAGCCAAATCTAAAAGCTTTGAATCAAATTCATCTTTAGCCTCTGCAGGTCCCCTCTTAGTAAATCTTTTTTTACTTTGGAATGATTCTATAGGCATATTATTAAAATTTTAGTCCTCCTTCTCTGGCTCCTTCAGCTACAGCTTTAACTCTACCGTGATATAGATAACCAGCTCTATCAAAAACAACCTTTTCTATTTTTTTCTCAATAGCTAACTTAGCTATAGCTTTTCCAACTTCTTTTGCTGTATCTATTTTACCTTTTGTTTTTTTAATAGCTATATCATTGGTAGAAGTAATTATCTTTCCTTTTCCATCATCTATCAATTGAGCATATATATGATTAGATGATCTAAAAACACAAAGCCTTGGGACGCTTACAGTTCCTGTAATCTTGGCTCTAACTCTATTATGACGTCTAATTCTTTTTATTTTTTTATCTAACATATTATTTTCCTTCACCAGCACCGGCTACTTTTTTACCAACCTTTCTTCTTACATATTCTCCAACATATCTAATACCTTTTCCTTTATATGGTTCTGGCTTTCTAACTTTTCTGATATTAGCTGCAAACTGACCAACATTTTCCTTGTTTATTCCAGAAATAGTAATTATGTTCTTATCAACAACGGCTGCGAGACCTTCTGGTATTTCTAAATTAACAGGATGACTATATCCCATACTTAAATTTATTTTATTATCAACAATTTCAGCCCTATATCCAACTCCTTGAATCTCAAGCTTTTTTTCAAATCCTTCTGAAACCCCTAAGACCATATTAGATATTAACATTCTAGTTAACCCCCATAAGGCTTTAGATAATTTCTCTTCAGAAGTAATCGAAGTAGAGATGATATTATCTTTCATCTCAATTGTAACTTCAGGTCTAAATTCTCTGGATAATTCTCCTTTAGCCCCTTTAACAGTTACTCTGTTTCCTTCTATCTTTACCTCAACTCCTACTGGTATTTCAATTGGTTTTTTTCCTATTCTACTCATAAATTAAGTTTTTTATTTTATAAAAACGCAAATGAAGATGAGATTTATTTCATCAACATTACCAAATTTCAAAAATTACTTCTCCACCCGTTTTAGTTCTTTTGGCTTCTCTATCTGTCATAAGACCTTTGGAAGTAGAAACAACGGAAAGTCCGTATCCACTTCTTACTCTTTTCAATTTAAAATAATCAGAATATATTCTTTGTCCTGGTTTAGAAACCTTTCTCAATCCTGATATTACTCTTATTTTATCTTTATATTTTAAAGTAATTTCCATTACATCCTTAGCCTTCTTTGACTTCTTATCAACCTTAGATATAAATCCATTCTTTTCTAAAACTTTAGCGATTTCATATTTAAATTTAGAAAAAGGAACATCCACTG
>JBDRIW010000010.1:0-18400 GCA_043815465.1 Candidatus Nealsoniibacteriota bacterium
TCGTTACTTTTAAAGATTTATCAAAATCGTAACCTAATATTCCTCCATAAGGAACTTCTATATTCGCGATATCTTCATCAGAAATGTTTTCAATATGTTTTATTATACTTCTCAAAGCATTATGGCTTGCTACTATCAAAATATTTCTCCCTTCTTTTAGGTCTTTTTCCACGTATTTTTTGTAAAAAGTATTAGTTCTTTTCGCTGTCTCTTTTAAGCTTTCTCCTCCCGGAGGCTTAACGGAAAATCCCCTTCTCCACTTATGAACCATTTCTTTTCCATATTTTTCAGCAGCTTTAACCTTATTTAGCCCTTGCAGTTTTCCATAATACCTTTCATTTAAAGCTTCTGTAATATAAATAGGCAAATCAAATTCGCTAATGTCAGTATATTTTCCCCAATCTTTCATTCTTCCTTTATCTAAATAAATAAATATAGGATATTTATTAACTTCTTCTAAAATTCTGACTAAAGTATTCTGATTGCGCAATAAGGGAGAAGAATAAGCCTTATCAAAATTATACTTAAAAATTTTCTGGGCAAGTTCTCCGGCCTTCGCTATTCCTTCTTTACATAAAGGAACATCTACCCAACCGGTAAACCTATTTTCTAAATTCCACCTTGATTCTAAATGTCTCACTAAAACTAGTTTTGCCATAAAATTTATTTAGTTTTATTCCGACTCTCCACTATTTAGAGCAGATTTAATTTCTAATTCTCCTTCAATTTTTAATAATCTATTATATTTAACCACTCTTTCTCCTCTGCTTGGAGCCCCAGCCATAATATATCCTGTTCCTAATCCAACTGCTAAATCAGCTATAAAATCATCTTTTGTCTCTCCAGATCTATGTTTTACAAAAACTTTCCAATCATTAATCATAGCATATTTTGCTGCAGCTATAGCTTCTGTAACTGTCCCTATTTGATTTGGTTTTAATATAAGAGCATTACAAGCCTTTCTTTCTACAGCCATCTCTATTCTCTTTATATTTGTGACCAATAGATCATCTCCTATAATAGCTACCTTGTCCCCTATCTTTTCTGTAAGCTCTTTAAACCCCTGCCAATCTTCTTCCGAAAAAGGATCTTCTATGCCGACTATGGGATATTTTTTACAAAGATTTAAATAATATTTCTGCATATCTTCTCTAGTTAAAATATCTCCTTCAAAGAAATATTTTCCATCTTGGTAAAAAGAAGAAGCTGCCATATCAAGAATAATCTTAATGTCTTTTTTATATCCAGATTCTTGAATAGCTTTTATTATAATATTTAAAGCTTCCTCTGTATCCGTTATGTTAGGAGTAAAAGCTCCTTCTAAACCAACCGAAGCTGATATTTTTCCATACTTCTTTTCTATAAGTTTACCAAGGCTATGATATACTTCTGTAGACAATCTCAACTTTTCTTTGAAAGAATCTGCTTCTAATAAAACCATTATTTCTTGTATGTCCAATCCACCCTTTCCATGTAAACCTCCTTCTATAAAAAGAATACAAGGTGTAGGCATAGCAGGATTAGTCTTGGCGATTTCAGAAATCCATTCCCATAAATATTTCTTTTGGATTACAGCCCCAGCTCTACAGGCAGCTAAAGAAATAGCTGCTATCGCATTTGCTCCTAAATTAGATTTATTTTCTGTTCCATCTAGATCTATTAATATTTTATCTAATTCTTTCTGAGCGGTTAAATCTCCCCCTTTTAATATTGGAGCAATTTTTTCATTAATATTTTTTATTGCTTCTAAAACTCCCATTCCTTTATATCTTTCTCCACCATCTCTTAACTCTAAAGCTTCATATTTTCCGGTAGAAGTTCCTGAGGGGACAGAAGCAACTACCTTTCCAAATTCACCTTCTATCTCAACTTCTATGGTTGGAAAACCTCTTGAATCTAAAATCTCTCTGGCTATTATTTTTTTAAGTTTATTATTCACCATATTTTTATACTCAAAAAAAATATATTATTTTTTCTGAAGATAGCTAGAAACATCCATAGCTGCTACAGCTCCTGCTCCAGCTGCAATTACTATTTGTTTAAATAAAACATTGTTAACATCGCCAGCTGCCCAAATTCCGTCTGTTTTTGTTCTACAATTACTAGGGTCAACAATAATTTCATCTTTATTATTGAACTCTACTAACCCTTTAACAAAAGCTGTTGCAGGTTGAGAACCTATTTCAACAAATAACCCAGAAACAGATAATGAAATATTTTTCTTTGTTTTATTTTCTTGATAAATAATTTCTTTAACAAATTTATCTCCTTTTATTTCTTTAATTATTGAATTTGTAATTAGTTCTATTTTATTATTCTTTTTAACCATCTCCTGATTTTCTTCATCTGCCCTAATTTTATCTCCCCTTTCTATAATATATATTTTATTAGCATAATTACTCAAAGAAAGAGCGGCTTCAAAAGCTGAGTTTCCTCCTCCAGCCACTACTAGGTCTTTTTTCACAAAAAGAGGACCATCACAAGCAACGCAATAAGAAACTCCCTTTCCTATGAATTCTTTCTCTCCTGGTATTTCTAAAGGCCTTGGATCAGCGCCAGTAGTTATGATTATTGTTTTAGTCTTAATTCTTTCCTTTTCTCCAGTAATCACTATAAAACCATTATCTACTTTCTCAATTTTAAAAACAGAAACAGTTTTTATCTTAATCGGATGACTTTTTAAGTCTTTTTTAAATTTTTGAATAAGATCTATGCTAGAAACACTTCCTAATCCAGGATAATTTTCAATAGGAACTGATTTTCTAGCTATCTGTCCTCCAAAATTTTTAGTTATTAATAATGTATTAAGCCTCTGTCTAGCTGAATATATTCCAGCAGTAATTCCTGCTGGTCCTCCTCCAATAATTATCAAATCGTAATTTTTATTCATTAAAATTTAACTTAATTAATATTTAGATAATCTACCTTTATACATTTTAACATAGAATTTCAAAAACAAAAGAAACTAAAAACAGCCCTTAAGGGCTGTTAAACTAACTTTATTTTTCTTGATTATTTTTTCTTAAAAAAGCTGGCGTTTCCCAAAAACTTTCTTTTTCTTGCATTTCTTTTTCTATATCTTCCGCTTCTCTTTTTAACTGAAGACCATTCTTTCTTTCGGCATCAATTTTTAAAGGAGAAGTTGTTGTTTCTTCTTTTAATTCTATTGGCTTTTCAACTTTAATTTTCTTAATCTTTCTTCTTTTTTTCTTAAGTTTTTCTTTCTTTTCGGGAGTCACTGGAGTTTCTGGTTTTTCAGGATGTTGTGGCGTTTCTATTTCTCTTTTTTTATTTTTCTTTTTTTTAACAAAAATACTTGGTTTTTTTCTAATTTTCTTTTTTGGTTGCATAACTAGCGGAGAAGCTATCTTAAAAGAACATCCTGTGGCTAAAATAGTAGTTTTTATCATATCAGCTGATGAAGATTTTTGAGAAATACCAAAAATTATCTTTGCCTCAGGATTAGTTAAATCAGAAATTGTCTTTGATATTTGACTAACTTCATTTAAAGAAAGAGTCTTTTCTCCTGATATATTAAATAATACTCCTTTAGCTCCTTTTATACCATATGGATACAGAGGAGAATTAAGAATTTTTACTATCAATTCCTTTAAAGATCCTTCTTTTCTTTGAACTTCAACAGTATTTAAATAAGCAATTCTTCCTGTTCCTTCTAAAACAGTTCTTAAATCTGCAAAATCTATATTTATCATTCCTGGCTCATATATAGTTTCTATTAATCCACCAAGGCTCTCTGCTAAATCTTTATTTATAACTGAAAAAGCTTGTTTTAAAGGAGTATTTTTATCTATAACTTGAAAAACTTTTTCATTTGGAATTACAGTAATGGCATTTAAATGATTTTTAACCTGTCTTAAAGATTCTTTAGCAATATCCATTTTTCTTTCTCCTTCAAACTTTAAAGGTAGAGTAAATATTCCATAAGTAAGGCTACCTAAAGATTTTGCAATTTTTGCAAAAACTGGAGCAGCTCCAGATCCAGTACCTCCACCAAGACAAGAAACTAAAATACATAAATCATACCCTTCCATCAACTTTTTAATTTTATCTTTTTCCAATAAAGCTGCTTCTCTCCCTATTTCCACATTCATCCCCGTTCCTAGTCCATGAGTAAGCGTCTGTCCAAAATTAAAAATTGATGCTTTTTTATTTCTATTTTTTAAAGCCTGTAAATCAGTGTTAGCAATAACAAAAGAAGCTTTTGGCATTTTTGAGGCTATTTCAGAAATAATAGCTCCCCCGCCACCTCCAATACCAATAACTCTTATTTTAGTTTTTTTAACTTCTTCTGTGGAAACAGTCAAAGCTGGCTTTTTAGTTTTTGACTTAGATTTTTTCTTCATTAATAAAGTATATCTCCTATATAATTTATAGTCAAATAGTCTTTTTTATACATTTTTGATCAACTTATATTAGAAATTTTGTATTTTTTTTCTCCATCCGGTGTCTCAACAATAACAATGTCTCCTTTCTTTTTATTCAAAAGAGATTCTCCTAGAGGTGATTTAAAAGATATTTTATTATTTAATATATCTGCTTCTTCTGGACCAATAAGTTGAAATTCTTCTTTTTCACCATCGGACTCTAATTGAACCAATGAACCAATTTGAACTTCTTCTTTACCTTTTTTACTAATTATCTCTGCTTGATTTATTATTTCTTTTAATTCCTTTATTCTCCCCTCAACAAAACCTTGCTCCTCTTTAGCCATATGATATCCAGCGTTTTCTTTCAAGTCTCCCTGTGAAGCAGTATGTCTTATTCTTTCTGAAACCTCTTTCCTTTTAACTGTTTCTAATTCATTTAGTTCCTTTTTTAGTTTTTCAAAACCATCTTTAGTTAAATAACTTTTCATAAGATTATGGTTGTAAAATATCTTCTATTCTTCCATTAATAGATATTATAACCTCATTAACTGTTGTGAATTGTTTTAAAGTCTCTGTAATTTGAGCACGAATAGCTCCCACTCGACAAGAGCCTCCTACTTGATAGTCTAATTGTCCATTAAAATCTACTTTAGCTATTCCATCAACTATGCTCAAAGAGTTAATTTCTACTCCAGAGTTAATATTAGTAAAATAATTATTATCTTTTTCTGTTTGAGTAGTTCCTTTTAATAATTCCCCTAAGGTTGCTTTGGCTATGCCAGGAACTTTTACAATTTCTCTATTTACTGAAAAAACTTTATTGCAAGATATATCCGGGTCTAATTCATTATTATTAAAATAAACTTTTATTGATATTTTTTCTTCTATTGTCCCAAACTTTACAGGAATTCTTAATTCGTCGTTCTGTTCAGCAATGTCAGATGGATTATCTTTTATAAATAATACATTTCCATTCTTTGTTTCAGGATCATCAAAAATAAGAATTGCTTTAAATTGAACAAATTCTTCTGTCATCCAATCTGTTTGAGCTTGAGCTATGGTCACTCCCAATAATTCACCCTCTGAATCTAATATTTTAATAGGAAAATCTCCTTCAAAAAACCAAAAACCTCTTGCCTCCCCACTTACCTCCAAGGGACTATTTATAACTTCATTAGGGAAAAGAGAATCAACTTTTATTAAATTCATTTTATCTAGGACACCTCCTATATCTTCAATAAAATGTTTACCGTCTGAAGTCCTACATTGACGCGGATAAGACTCCATAACTGCATTTCCAGCCTCTGCGCATTCGTCAAAGGTGGTAATTGCCATGTTTGAGGTAAAAACACAAGCTGGTTTTTTAATTAGAAGATAAGCACCAACTGTAGCTAAAATAACAACAACGAATAGAATTATTAAATATTTGTATTTCATATTTAATTATTTTTCGTTGCTTCTGATTTCTTTTTACTAAAGAAAAATATATAAATAATTTCAACTATAGCTAAAGTATTCAATACTAAAATAATTATAAACCATTTAAGATTTTGATTTTTAGAAGCTCTCCAAAGAGCCACTCCCTTCCATGGCAAAACCCAGAGTGTTAACAATAATAATATTACTGTTTGATTTTCAATTAAATATTGTTCCATAATTATTAGTTTAATTATTCTTCATGTTAAACATCTTTTGAGCTACTTCTTTTTGAATCTCTCTCACGGCCTGATTAAAACATTCTTTAACTATTAATTCTTGGCTTGTAATATCCATCTGAGGATTGAGTTTTAAATCTTCCATCTCCATTCTACCATTTACAGTAACTACTACCCCATCTTTTTCAATAGTCTTTCTTTGTTTATCCATTTCTTCCTTCATTTTTTTAAGATCACCCAATTGTTTCAATTTATCAAACATATAATTATTTTATTATTCTCAATAATTCTACTTCAAAGATTAAAGTTGCATTTGGAGGAATAGCCCCACCTGCTCCAGCTGGACCATATCCTAAATTAGAAGATATGGTAAGAATCCTCTTTTCTCCAACTTTCATTCCTAAAACTCCGTATTCCCAACCTCTTATAACTCTATTTTCTCCTAAAGTGAAAGAAAATGGAGTTCCTCTTTGTACGCTTGAATCAAACACAGTTCCAGACTCAAGGCTTCCTGTATAATGAACTTCTACTGTATCTCCCTTAGAAGCTATTTCTCCTGCTGATTCTTGAGTTATTTCTACTTTTAAATCTCCCTTTTTACATAATCCCTTTTGTAAATCCCATTGCCAACACTGTGAATTATCTTCAAAAACGCACAAACCATCTATCCCCTCTTTAAATTCTACAGAGCTTAAAGATCCTCCCTTGTCTATGCAGTTAACAGCAGCTGGATTAGCCAATTCTATTTTCTCTTCTTTTTTATCAATAAAAAAGAAATAATAAACTAAAGCAACTATAACGATTAATAAAATGATGATGACTATATATTTTTGATCCATATTGCAAGGCTTAATTCATTAAGCCGTAGCTCGAAATGAAACCACAATTTCATTGAGCAAATTAAAATTATTTAATTGACCTTTGCTGAACGATGAATCTTTAGATTCATCTATGGCCCCACCTAATAAAATAGGTTCGGCTATTAATTATAAAAATTTTACAAACTTATTATTTTTATCGACAAGAACAATTTTTGGTTCTATTGGATTATCTGATAACTCAAATCCCATAATAATTATTTCATCTCCTTTGTTTATTAAATGACAAGCAGATCCATAAATAGCTATTTTGCCTGAATTTGCTTCTTCTTTAATAATATAAGTTTCTAATCTAGATCCATTTGTATTATCTACCACTAAAACTTTTTCTCCCAAAATTAAACCAGCCTTATTTATTAGATTTTCATCTATCCCTATACTACCAATATAATTTAAATTAGTTTCACTAACTATAGCAGTATGTATCTTTGACCTTAATATAAATCTCATACTACTATTCTATCAAAAAAAACATTTATTGGAAACCCAACCTAAAAATCATTGATTTTTCACTATTGACATTATCTATAAACGAGGTACAATGTCTTTAGACAATAAGTTCAAGTATACGTAATCAAATACCTTAAATTTGATTTAAAGAAAAGGTAAGTAGAACGACTTAAAGTCATTAAAGGGTCGTTTTACTCGTCAATACATATTAAAATGGATTTCAATAGAAATTCCGGAAGAAATTTTGCTCCTAGACAAATGGTGCAGGGTGACTGGAAATGTTCAGAATGTGCAGTTGAAATAAAAGAATTGCCTTTCGAACCTGCTCCAGATAGACCTATCTACTGCAAAGATTGTTGGTCAAAGAAAAAACCTCAGAGAAGTTTCGACCGATAAGTAAAGCAACAAAAAACCCCGCATATTCTGCGGGGTTTTTGTTTTATTAAATATTTAATTATTCGTCTTCTTCGCTAATATCTATTTCCTTTTTAATCTCCTTAAATTCATTCTCAATTGTTTTAAGTCTAACTTTCCCTTCTTTAATAAGGATTGCTGCTTCCCTTACCTTTTTTAGCCCCTCTTCAACATCAACCTCTTCTTGAGTATCAAACCATTCAGCAATTTCAGCTAAACGTTTAAGATTATCATTTAAATTTTTTGTTTCTGTTTTTTCTTTAGCCATAATTTTTAATTTTGTTAAAATTATAAAGAAGAATTTTAATTTTTCGCTATTTATTTTTATTTATATTTTTAATTTCTGATGTAATTTTTCCATCTACTAATTTAGTACATATTTTTTCACCAATTTTAACATCTTTTATTTCTCTAACTATTTTACCATTAATACTAACGATACTGTACCCTAAACGAAGTTGCCTTTCTGGATTATTTAATAAAATAACCTTTTCTGCTTGATCTATTTTTTGGCCAACCATTATTAATAAAGATTTAAAATTAGATAAAAATTTAATTAATACTTCTTCTAGTTTTGTATCTGTAACTATTAAAATATTTTTAAAATTATTAAATGAAATTTTTAGTTTATTTTCAATTTCTTTATAATTATCTAAAATCATTTCATAACGATCTATAATTTCTCTTTCGTATCGTTCAAAAAACAGTAAAGCTTGGTCCCATGATTTATTAAGCAGATTAGCCACAGCTGTGGGAGTAGATTCAGAAGCATCCGCTGCCATAGTAAGAAGCGGCACGTCTTTATCGTGACCTATTCCAACAATTACAGGAAATGGAAGATTAATAATTTCCCTAACGAGTATCTCATTATTAAATGGTTGTAATGATTCTAAAGATCCCCCACCTCTTATAATAACTAAAACATCTATATCTTTCTTCTTGAAAGTTTTGATAGCTGAAAGAAGATCTTTTATTGCTTCACTCCCCTCTACCCTAGAATCAATCATTTCAATCTTAAATCCGTATTTACCTATATTATTAAGAAAATCATGTATTACTGCCCCCTGTTTTGAAGTAATAACTCCTATTTTTTCAGGAAACATTGGAATTTCTTTCTTTCGTTTTTGATCAAAAATACCTTCCTTTTCTAATTTATTTTTCAATTCTTCATACGCTTTTTTTAAAGCTCCTTCTCCTCTTAATTCTATAGTTTCTGCTATAAAGCTAAATTTCCCACTTAAAGGATAAATATTAGGAAGACCTGATAAGATAACTTCTTTCCCCTCTTCAAGTTTTACTCCAGAAAGAGCATAATTATTCTTCCAAACTATGCAATCTAAAACACTACCTCCTGATTTATCTTTAATAGAAAAATAAACATGTCCATTGCTTGAAATGGTTAATTTTGTAACTTCTCCAACTATTTTTACAGTTCCAATTTCTTTTAACTTTTTATTAAGAAATTCTATATATTCTGAAACTGAAAGAATGGAATCTAAATTTTCCTCACTTTTTCCCATATTAATAAATACTACTATCTTTGAGCAAAATCACAAATATCTTTAAAATCACAAAATCCACATTGCCATCCAGGAGTAGCTTTAAAATTACTTTTTTTAATGTTTTCTATAGCTAATATTATTTTTTCCTTAAGTTTTTCTTTATCTTTGTCTGATCCCAAAAAAGAAGCTTTCTTTCCATCATTTAAGTATTCATAAATAAGTTCTTTGGGTTTTAGTTTTAAAATCTCTTCAGCTGCTATTTGATAAATTAATAACTGCTCTTTGTCTTCTGCTATTAATTTTTCTTTTGATTTTCCTGTTTTATAATCAATAATTGCTACTCCCCCCTCTTTTTCATCAATTCTATCTATTACTCCATATATAGTATTTTCTCCTATTTTTAAATTAAATGGCAACTCTAAGGATAGAGAACTATTTATTTTTAAGATCTTGGGAGGGTCATTTATAAATTCTTTATAAAAATTCTTAACTATTTTTTTGCCTAATTCATAATATTCATTCTTCTGACTTTTATTTTCATACCACTCTCCTATCCAATTTTTTTCATAAATTTCCAACAAAAATTTAAGGCTGAAAAAAATATTTTTTTTAATAGTTTTTGATTCTTTTTCTTGAAAACCAAACAAATCACTTTGTTTATTGTTTTCATTCACTTCCTTTAAGAAACTATAAAAAGTATTATGCATTGTTTTTCCAAAAGAAAATACAGCTTTCCCTCTAATAGGAACTTTCAGAATAAAGTTAAATTTATATTGTAATGGACATTTTTCAAAAGCAGCTAATTGAGAAAAAGAAAAATGTGCTGGAATATATTTTAATTCTACTTTTCTTTTATTGTCTAATTTTTTATCAAAAGATGGTTTAAATAATTCATTTTTTGATTTTAAATTTTTATTTTCTACTTTATCCTTATACCCCATTTCTATTAAAAATCTAGATAATTTTTTCTTTCTAGCTAATCCATAATCTTCGGATGAGGTGAAATAAAGCTCTTTTTTCGCTCTAGTCATAGCTACATAACAAATTCTCCTTTCTTCTTGTAGATGAACATCTCCCGTTGGTTTTATATCTTTAATTAACTCTTCTGGAAGATCTATTAAATCCTTTCTTTCAATCGTTGGGAATCTCTTATCTACCATATTAACTAAAAAGACATATTTAAATTCTAATCCCTTAGCTCCATGGATAGTCATCACCTTGATCATGTCTGGCCCCTGTTCAGGATCAAATTCAAGCTTTCCTTCTTCTCCAGATTCTATTTCAAAAGTTATTTCCTCTATAAAATTTCTCAAATTAGGTTCCATAGTAGACTCTTCAAATTCTTTTATTCTCTTATAAAATTGATTAAGAATATCTATTTGTTCTTTATCGTCTTTGAATATTAAATATTTTAAATAACCTGAATCTTCTAAAAAAGATAATAATATTTCAGAAACAATTTTCTCTCTAGAAAGGTTGGTATGTTTTTTAATTAAACTAATAATAAAACTTATTTTTTCTTGAGTTTTTGTGGAAATACCAGAAATCAAAGAAAGTTCTTCTATAGCTTCGTAGATAGATATTGTTTTACGACGACTATATTGAGTAATCTTTACTATGTCTTCGTATGGTATTTCTAAAAAAGGTAAATTCAAAAGCCTATAAACTGCAATACTTTCATGATAATTATCTAAAATCTTAAAATAAGAAATGATATCTAAAATAATTGATTTAGAATAAAGACCCTTGGAAGCTAAAAATTGATATGGTAACCCAGCTCTCTCTAAGGCTTTTGTAAAAGAATTTGCAGCACTGTTTGCTCTAATTAAAATAGCAATATCATTATAATTAGCTTGCTTATCCTTTTTTAAAATTTCTAATATCTTTTTAATTGTTTGTCCAACCTCTTCATCTAGATTTTTAGCATTTATATGCTCGATTATTCCCTTATCAGTATTATCAGCAATTAATTTTTTATTTATTTTATTAATATATTCTAACCTATCAGGATCATTGGCTTTTATAAACTTATAAGATAAATCTAAAATATCTTGAACTGATCTATAATTTTTGACTAAAGAGATTTGTTTCGCTTTGGGGAAATCTTTATTAAATTGAAGAATATTGCTGTAAGATGCGCCCCTCCATCTATAAACTGAATTATGTACTACAATTCCATTAGCTATAAAATTATGTGTTTTATTGATTTCCAAATCATACACTTTTAAATTTTTATACGTTCTTTTGATAGAAATTATTTTATCGTAAATTATCTCATTATCTTTTCTTACAGGAAGATAATGACCCAAAACTATATTCTTAGCTGGCATAATTAAAGCCATGGAATTCCTAACATTACTGGTTGATGTTCTGTATTTACTCGCTACATTAAATTTATGCTCTAAAAATCCCCCAGTGATTTTTTTGAGCCTTATTGCTTCCGCCTCTAGTTTGGCAATATTATCATTTTCTATGTTTATTCTCCATCCTTCTTTTATTTTTTGTGGATTATATCCTGCTATCTTTAATTTTTTAATGGTATCTAAGCATGAAGTTTGCATGTAAATACGATGAATAATTTGTCCGTTTAAAAGAAGATATTTACCTTTTTTTATATGACTTTTGCTGCGATATTTTCTAGAACACATTTGAAGATTAATTATTACTCTTGAGCTATTCCCTCTTTTTACGCCATCTAGACAATAATGATGAGAATTTATATCTATATTTAAATCTTCAGCTAATTTTTGTACATTTTTTTCAACTCGTAATTCTCTATAAAGATTAATCAACGAAATACCTTTAATAACAGTATTATGACGTTCTTTAAAACAACTGGTCGGTATGCCATATTTCAAAGACCAGAGAGTTTCGTAATATCGAGCTTCTTTATCACTGTTAAAGGCTCTCAACGCCAGAATTTTATCTGCTGATCGTTCTAATCTAAGTCGAAGCATTAGATCGTCTGTCACCCCAATTCTCCACCCTAAATTTTTACGAAACATTAAATAAACATAATGATAATCTGCTTTTGATGTTCTTGGAACACAACAAAATAATTTATGATTATCAGTTACCTCTAAATAATTACTGCTTTCTGTTTTTATTTTTATTATTTGAACTTTTTTTTGATTTACAAAAATATTATTTACTTTAGCAATACCGATATGACCCCTTCCAACTGCTGTTAATACATCATCATTTTTTTTTATATCTTTTATGTATCTTTTTTTTATTTTTCCGTTATCTAAAATATCAATTTTTGATTTACCGGGCAAACACTGATCATCGTCTGCGCAAACCGTAAGATTGTTTTTAGGCGCAGCTAATATCTTAATTAATTCATATTGAGAACGATTAGTATCTTGAAACTCATCCACTAAAATATATTTAAACTTTTTTCTATATTTTTCTAAAATTAGAGGTCTTTCCTTAAATAATTTAAGACAATAATTTATAAGATCACCAAAATCTAAATAACTATTCTCTAAAAGCAATCTCTGATAAACATGAAAAGCATTTGCCACTTCATTTATTCTTTCTGTTTCCTGATTTTCTGGCGCATCATCTCTAGTTTTTAATTTATCGGCGTACTCCAGATAATCTTTAGGATAAATTTCTTGATCTTTACAATGAGAAAAATGAGAGATTAAGGTCTGAATCAATTTAGTCGGATTTCCCATTGACTTATAATAATTAAGATCAAATTTATCTAAATTATGACGCACTAGAAGCCAACCTGCTGATGGATCTAAGATTTTAAAGTCAGCTGGTAATCCAATATCTAAAGCATGATCTCTTAAAATCCTTTCACAAAAAGAATGAAAAGTTAAAATCCATAGATCAACATAACCATAAGGCAGAAGATTATCAACTCTTTCTTCCATCTCTCCTGCTGCTTTTTCTGTAAACGTAACAGCTAATATCTCTTCTGGCTTAGTTAGTTCCTTTTCTATTAAATAAGCAATTCTTTGAGTAATAACTGTTGTTTTCCCAGTTCCCGCCCCTGCCACTATTAAAAGCGGGCCCCCTTCATGAACCACTGCTTCTTTTTGTTCTTTGTTTAAGTTTTTTAAATCTAAAGCCATTTAATTGTTTTATAAAAAACTAGCAATTATTTGAATTAATTCATCTTTTCCTTCATTTGTTTTAGCTGAATATCCTAAAACAGGCATATCTTTCACCTCTTTTTGAATTAAAGAAAGTTGTTCTTCTCTAGACATTTTACCTAATTTATCAATTTTATTTGCAACAATAATAATTTGATGTTTATTTCTCTCAAGAGTCTTTATCATCTCTCGATCAAGTTCAGTTAAACCAACCTTAGAATCGATAATTAAAAATACTGCCTTAGGTCTTTCGTTAGAAAATTCTACATACCAAAAAATCCTTTTAATCATTTTATTACGCTCTGATATAGAACGTTTTGCATATCCATATCCAGGAAAATCTACAAAATAAAAAGAATTATTAATTTTGAAAAAATTAGCTTCACGCGTTTTTCCTGGCAACTTACTTATCTTTACAAGATCTTTTTTTCCAACTAAAGAATTTATAACACTTGATTTCCCCGCGTTAGAACGTCCAAAAAAAGCAACATGTGGTAAGTTGTCTTTTAAGCCATAATCATCCCCGATAACACCTTTAATAAATTCTGATTTGGTTATTTTCATAGTTCTCTTTGATTCTACCAAAAAACCGCCCAAAGGGCGATTTTTTAAAATATTACTAGCTGCCGAGATGGGACCATGTTGGAACCTTTTTAATTAATAAATAATTTTTAATACTTAAACCGGATGAGATCCATTGAAAAATTACTAACTTGCAGAGAAACAAGTCATTAATCCTTTTAAGACTAAAAACGCTGAAATTATTATAGTTGGAATTAGGGTTAAAGAAAAACCAAATAAAGAAATTACTAAAAGAACTCCAACTATAATATCTAAGATACTAGCTATGTCTTTTATAAAAATAAGACCTTTAAATATTAAATAAGAAGCACAAACAATAATTAACCACAAAGGAACAGTGATTTTAATTACAGCTATAAGTACTCCCGCAGAGATTAAATCTAATAATCCTAAAATAATCATATTTTAATTATATCAAAAAACTATTTAGATAGCGACTTTTTAAAAAATAGCTGTGTACCTCAGTTCTGAACCCCAGTTTCAAAGGGGTTTTGGGCAATTTTAGCCGTGTTCCATTTAGGGCGTCTCGGTCGGGGGTTTTACTCTAAAAACCTGAAAGTAGAAAGTGTTTTCTTGTATATGTCTATGTTTTCTGAAAAATCCCAATAACTTCTATCCTCTCCTGACAACATAGTATTGAACAAAACTTCATAAAAAATACCGTCTTTTTCAAAAACTGAATCCATTATAATAATGAAGTCATCAATTTTACAAATAAGCTCCGAAGTTTCTTGTTCTTTTTTTTCGCAAATTAGCCCAATAGTTGAATTGGAAGAAAATTGATTTATGGCTAATTTTTTAAAATCATCGGCGACTTGTATTATAATTATATTTCTTGGCATTTCAGCTAACTCTTCCAGGCTTGTTGGCTGCACGGTTACAAGTAAACCTATTCCGATAGCCGAATCTTCTTCAATCGGCGTATTTGAAGGTCCTCCCATAGATGTAAACGACTCTGCCTTCAGATTCGCTGGATATTTAATTTCGTATCCATATTTATTATTTCTGTAAGTTTGCCAATTGATAGTTTCATCTTCACTTTCGATTTCAAGAAACCTAAAAGTAGAAACCATTTTGTCGTATATCTCGCTTACACTTTTATCTAAACCGCTGGGAGTTACAATATTATAATCTTTTTTATTTTTAACTATAATCGTATTCTGTTGTAAATAATCTATAGCCTGTGCCACGTCGGCATTGTCTACGGTTAAAGTTTTAATCTCAACAGGCCAACCAGCTTTAGATTTTCTTTCTTCGGCGATTTGCTCAGCCGTTAGGTTGTTAGGATTCTCATAAATAAATATACCGATGGCGTAAACATCACTTTCTTCAACCGAGTATGTTTTTCCTTTTTCACGAAATTCAATTTGTTTTTCCGAAACGACCTTATATGACCATTCCAACGGATACTCTATTTCAAACCCATGCTTTTCATTCTTATAAGTCTGCCAGTCAGTAGCTTCATCCACAACTACATGTTCTTGCTCCTGTTCTGGTATCTCAACACTTTCTTTATGTTCACTCAAATACTGCCAACCGAAGTACCCCCCACCAATAAGAATAATAAGGATAATTATAATTCCGATTATAGAAAAAGCTTTTTTTTGCATAGTATGTTAATTTAATATTTTTTACTCTAACATGTATATTTTTAAATAGGCATCTCGGTCACCTGACTTAGCATGTGATGGCTGGGAGGGATGGATTCGAACCATCGTTCCAGGTTCCAGAAACCCGTATCCTACCACTAGATGACCTCCCAAAATTAATTAGTATTTCCTAAATTTTATTAACTCTTTTGCTTTATAAACTTCTTCTTTTTTCGAAATCTGAATTTGATATTTACTTTCATGAGGATGAAATCCTAATATTTTTAACGTCCTATATACATTTCTTAAAAGATTTTTATTTTTATTACTAAATAAAAACTTATAAGTATATGTAGGAATATGAACACAGAAACTACCCTCTGCCTCATATAATCCCCTCAAATATCTCTTAACATATTCTCTGTTGTCAATAATCCATCTAGGAATATTAATTTTTAAATCGCTTCTGTTCCCACAGGGAATTCCCAATCTTTTACTTATATTCTTCTGATAAATTCTAATACGAATACAGTTGCTACCTCCACCATGCCATCCCTGATAAGGAGTCTTATTGAATAATTTTTTGACTAAAGCAACATATCTCTTAATAAAACCCTTATTGCTTCCATTTGATAGAATTGTCAAACTTTCTGTTCTAGGAAAACTCTCAATATGCCCATCCCCCAAGACCACACCAATAAGTTCTGCCAAATCTCCATCTCTATTAAGGGGAGGATAGAAAGAGGGAATCTTTCCAATTTTTTTCATCTTATCACGCCACTCTTTAAAGTTGTCTAGTTTTTTTCTTTTGAATGTTTTTGAAACTTTAAGAACACTTGCATTAGTTTCTTTTGTTAATCCTTTATTCCAAGGATTTGATCTTTTATCCATTATTTAATTATAACAAAAGAATTACTAATTGCCTACCATTAGACGACCTCGCAATAATTATACAGCAAGATTTCTCGCAGATGTGAAATGAATTAAAGATTCATTAAAGAATGAAATTGGCAATGAATTGAAAATTCAGTAAACAATGAAATTATTAATGAATTGAAAATTCATTAAACGTTCAAATGACTTCTAACTGCTAGCAAGGAAGAAATAGTTCCCAAGAAAGCTCCTATCCCAAGTTGGAGTAGTATTATTAGCCAAATATTAGAAACAAACATAGAAAATACTCCCAACCCTGGGAATATTCCATTAATAGTTGAATTAAATAACCAAGTTAAGGAACCAAATAAAGCTAGCCCTATCGATCCTGCAAATATCCCAGCCACCATTCCTTGGACTAAAAATGGACCCCTAATAAACCAATTTGAAGCTCCAACTAACCTCTGTATTCTAATCTCTTCTCTAAAATTGTAAATAGCCAATCTCGTAGTATTAAACACAACTAAAATTGCTACTAAAGCCATAATAATAGATAAAATTATTCCTATTCTGGAAAAAGTTGTAGTTAAAGAAAACACTCTCTTTATTACGGGCTCTCTCTCATAATAATCTATTTTATCTATTTTTGTTTGAAAAATAGATCCCTCCAAAAAAGACGATATTCCTTCATACTGCCCGAATTCAAAAGCTTTAATGTTTAAAGAAGCTAAAAAAGGATTTACACCAACTTCTTCTAGAGATTGCATTAAGGTTTCATCATCAGAATGCCTTTCAATAAAGTTTTCTAAGGCATCGTCTTTTGAAACGTAACTCACCTCTTTTACTTCTGGAATTCCCGAAACCTCTTCTTTAATTTCTAATATTTCATCTTCTAAAACTTCGTATTCAAAATAAACTGAGATATCAACTTTGTCTTCTATAGAATCTACAATAAAATTACTAACATTTTTAAAAAGAAACAAAGAAGTAAAAACAGATATTGCCATTAATAAAACAAAAACATTAGCAGTTATCATTCCTCCATCTCTAAAAAATCCGTGCCATCCTGATTTAATTATTCTTTTTAATGAAGTAAAAAACATATTATAATACAAATCTTCCTACTGCTTCGTCTCTAATTATTTTACCAGCTTGCATGGTAATAACTCTTTTTCCTAAAGAATTAATAACATCCTTATTATGAGTAGCTAAAATAACAGTAGTACCCAATTCATTAATCTTTAATAATAATCTTATGATTTCTAAAGTATGATAAGGATCTAAATTACCAGTTGGCTCATCTGCTAAAATAATCTCTGGTCTATGAATTAATGCACGAGCGATAGCTACTCTTTGTTTTTCTCCCCCAGATAGTTCTGCTGGGAAATTATGAGCTCTAGAGGTCAATCCTACAACATCTAGTACTTCTGCCACATCTCTACTTATTTCGGCGTCAGAAGCCCCTATAACCTCTAAAATATAGGCTATATTCTCATAGGTAGTCTTGGTTGGAATTAACTTATAATCTTGAAAAACAGAGCCAATTTTTCTTCTTAAATTAGGTATTTCTTCTTTACTCAACTCTCCAAGATTTTGATCATTGAAAATGATATTTCCCTTACTGGGTTTTTCTTCTATCAAGAGAAGTTTTAACAAAGTACTTTTGCCTGCTCCTGACTTTCCAACCAAAGAGATGAACTCTTTTGATTCTATTTCAAAAGAAACGTTATCTAAGGCGATAAGACCAGCTGGATATATTTTACTTATATTTTCAAACTTAATCATTTTTTAATTTTATTTCTGCTTCAATAAATTCGTTTAATTCTCCATCTAATACTTTTTCAGTATTTGTAGATTCTACTCCAGTCCTTAAGTCTTTAACTAATTTATAAGGATGTAAAACATACGAACGTATCTGATTTCCCCAACTAGCGGAAATACTATCACCTTTAACTTTTTT
>JBDRIW010000011.1:0-4226 GCA_043815465.1 Candidatus Nealsoniibacteriota bacterium
AAAGGAATTTCAGAAATAATGATCCTTTTTCTATTAGTCTTTTCATTCTCTTGAACCTCAACTTTACCTCTAGTCAAAATAGGCCCCTTTCCTTGAGCATAAGCCTGTATTATTTCTTTTCTATCATATATTATCCCTCCAGTTGGAAAATCAGGCCCCTGAATAAACTGAAATAAATCTTCAGTTTCTGCTTTAGGATGATCTAATAAGTAAATTAAAGCATCGCACACTTCAGTTAAGTTGTGTGTAGGAATATTAGTAGCCATACCAACAGCAATTCCCACACAACCATTCAAAAGTAGTTGAGGAACTGGAGCTGGTAAGACATTTGGTTCTTGCCTTGTGCCATCAAAATTATCAGAAAAAGGTACTGTATTTTTTTCAATATCCTTCAACATTTCTTCTCCTATTTTTGAAAGACGAGATTCTGTATAACGATAAGCAGCAGCACTGTCTCCATCAATAGAATTATGAACAAATACATCTGCCCCCAGAAGAAAATTATGAGTTGATTCAATCGTTAAATCATAAACATTTTCTCTCTTTTTAAGGACCTTAACTCTTGCTACTTTGTGATTATACTTTTGAGATTTATTTGTCAAATCTGAAAAATCTTCAAAATAATTTAGAGCATTAGTAATTTTAGGCGTACCATTATTAATTCTTTCTCTTTCGTATATTTCTGGTGTCAATTTTGGATATTTAGTCAGAAGAAAAGAAGTATAGTTTAAAATCTTACTCTTAATCACTCTTTCTTTATACGATAAATTCTCCCATTTTTTAGATAAAGAGATTTTCGCTTTTCCCGCCATTTCCATCATCATATTTGGATTTTTTAACAAACGGCGCTCATTACTAAATCGTACCGATCTAATATTATTTTCCCTGAATCCTTTATCTAATCGCTGTTTAGCGATTTTTTCTTGATGAAATTTTTTAGCCCAAGGATTCAACCATAATTTATTTGCCATATTTCTGAAATGATCTTTCGGATATTTTGCTCGGAAATTAGGATCTTGCCAGAGTTTTGTTGTTCTTTCTGAAAGCTCTTTTCTTATTTTTGAGCTGCTAAAATATTGTTTTAAACTATCACTATGTTTTTTTCGAAATTTATCACCCTTATCCTTCCATAAATTTTTAACCTGAGAAAGGTGAACTTTATAGTGTTGCTTAACGGATAATCTTTCTATATTATTCGGGGAGTTATTAAACTTATTAAAATCTTTATGATGAAGTATGTAGGAATTTAAATTCTTCTTCGCTTCTTTATTTCGCACATTATATTCATCAGCAAGTCTATGAATAAATTCATAATGTCCGATAAATGGCTGCAATACTGCTAAATAATTATAATGGCTCCTAATGCGTTTTATGTTAAAATAAGCGGGCATCAACGACTCACCAGTTTTCAGGTCTTTAGCCTGCTCATAACTTCCATTTCTCAACATAAATCGATGGTCAGAGGTACATTTAATTTTCTCTCCACTATCCAGACTAATCTCTACTATTTTTTCATTCTTCCGTGTCATTCTAGGATTTTTAATTTCCGCAATTTCAATTTTCTTACTCTTCAAATTAAAACTAAATGTCCAATGTCTTTTCCCTTCCTTTTGTTCTTTTATTAAATTTCCAAAGCTCAATCTTCTTCCATCGCATAATTTTACTTTTGTATCTTTAGTAAAACAACCAAAATTACCCTGACCTTTAACCAAGGGATATCTTAATGAAAAATCTTGAGCCATTCTAACTAAGGCGTCATAAACCGCTGTATCTCCATGGGGATGATATCTCGCCAAAACTCCTCCGATAACTGAAGCTGACTTTCTAAACTTAGCAGTATGCCTTAACCCCTCTTCCAGCATGGTAAAAAGTATTCTTCTATGAACAGGTTTTAATCCATCTCTAACATCTGGTAAGGCACGAGCAACAATAACAGACATAGCATAATCTATATAAGAGTCTCCCATTTCTTCTGAAATATTTCTTTCTCTTATTCTTCCTATGCTAGTTTCTTTTGGTTCTTCTTCTAAACTTTTAATCTTCGGATCTTTCTTTGGGTCTTCTTCCGGAATTACTTCTGGCTCTTTCCTAACTTTACTTTTTAGCTTTGCCTCTTTTTTAGGTTTAGCCTTTATTTTTAATTTTGCTTTTGGTTTAACCTCTTTTTTAGGTTTTACCTTAGCTTTTATTTTTTTAACTATTTTCTTTTTTTTCATTTATGTTTATGAATTCAAAACTATTACCTTAGACTCCTCTGAAACTATATCTTTCTTTTTGATAGATAACTTAGCTAAAGTTTCAGGACTTTTAACTCCAACTGCCTTTAAAAATAAATCTAAAGAATCAAGTTTAATTTTTAATTTAGGTATTGAATAATGCATTGGAATTACAATGCTAGGTCCTATTTGAGACATTATCTTACCCGCTTCCTTTGCGGATATAGTAAAATTACCTCCTACTGGAATCATTAAAATATCTACATCTCCTATCTGTTCTAATTGCTCTGAAGTCAATTCTTTTTGACCTAAGTCTCCCAAATGACATATTTTAATATCTTCTGTTTCTAAGGTATATATAGTATTTACCCCTCTATCCTTGCCAGAATTTTCGTCATGATAAGATTGGATTCCTTGGATGAAAACTTCTTTCACTTCATACTCTCCTGGTCCGTTAATTAAAAAAGGATTACCAGAAACTGCCTTTGCATTATTATGATCTTTATGATCATGGGTAGTTAACAAAACATTTGCTTCCATTTTAGGAACTCTTAAACCAATGGATTCGTCAAAAGGATCTATTATAATATTAGTTACCTCTCCTTTTCCTCTTACAGACGTAATTAAAAAACAAGATTGTCCGTACCAATTTATATTCATATATTATATGTTATCATAAATCTTTTTAATTCTCAATCCTTGCCTTTGTGGAAAAGATATGATATATTAACAAAGTCATTATGAAAGATTTAATGAAAAAAAATAGTTTAGTCAAACCCCTTCAAATTGGAAAAATAGTTGAAGGAAGTTTAGTCGGCAAAGGAAGATCTTCTGTTTTTTTAGATTTGGGTAATCTTGGCACTGGGATTATCTACGGAAAAGAATACCAAGAATCTAAAACTCAATTAAAATCTTTGAAATCAGGAGATATAGTTCACGCCAAGGTTACTGAATTGGAAAATGAAGAAGGATACGTTGAACTTTCTTTAAGCCAAGCTTCAAATGAACTCAATTGGAATATTATATTGAAAAAGAAAGAAGAAGGAGAAAAAATGACTGTTAAGATAACAGGTGCCAATAGGGGTGGACTATTAGCTGAAGTTTACGGACTACAAGCATTTTTGCCTGTTTCACAATTATCTCCCGAAAATTATCCTAGAGTAGAGGGAGCTGAATCAAACAAGATACTTACAGAGCTTCAAAAGTTTATAGGGCAGGAAATGGAAGTGAAAGTGTTTGATGTTAATCCCAAAGAAGGAAAGCTTATTCTTTCCGAAAGAGCTAAAGAAACAGAGAAACTAAAAAAGATTTTAGATAAGTATAAGATCGGAGGTGTTGTCAAGGGAGAAATAACAGGAGTCACAGACTTTGGAGTATTCTTAAAATTCGGAGATAAAGAAGAAGAATTAGAGGGATTAATCCATATCTCTGAATTAGACTGGCAACTTATTGAAGATCCTTCCGATATAGTTAAAATTGGAGATAAAATAGAAGCTAAAATTATATCCATTACTAATGATAGAATTTCATTGTCTTTAAAAACAATGAAAAAAGATCCTTGGGAAGGAATTGAAAAGAAATTTACGAAAGAAGATATAGTTAAAGGAAAAGTGACTAAATTTAATCCCTATGGAGCCTTTATTCAAATAGCTCCAAAGATACAAGGATTATGTCATATATCAGAATTTGGAACTAAAACAAAAATGGAATCTTCTTTAAATATAGATAAAGAATATAAATTTCAAATACTTTCTATCGAACCTAAGGAGCACAGGATGAGCTTGAAGTTAGTAGAAAAATAAAGAATAGAAGGTAGAGACAGCCAAATGGGCTGTTTTTTGTTGTTTTAGGTACACAGACATATTGCACTCATAATCTAAGGGCTTGGTTGGGCGTTAACCCATTAAGTCCGCAGTGTTCCGTATTGTTATATTCTATATTCCACATTCTCAACTTTTCTATTAATTCTAAAACATCTTTAAACTCATACCTCTCATAAAATTTTTCTTG
>JBDRIW010000012.1:0-8864 GCA_043815465.1 Candidatus Nealsoniibacteriota bacterium
GAATAAGAATTCTTTGACCAAAGAACAAATTGTACAGAAGGTACAGGAGAAAAGACTTGTCAAAGAAAACACTATTTTGTTAAACTTAAGTAACAGGAAATATTTCTTAAAAAATTCTGGAGGTTTCTACGATATAAAAACTAGTTAATTAACATGTTCAAACAAGAATTACTTTTACTCCTACAGTACGTAGGAGTGGTATTATCTAATTGGTGGTGGGTTCCTTTGCCCTTTTTGCTCTGGAAGCCTTTTTTGTTTTGTTTTAAATTTTGGAGGATTGAAACTTGGTTATTAGCTCAAAAAAGCATTATTTTAGAAATAAAATTACCTAGAGATATTGAAAAACCTATTAGAGCTATGGAACATGTTTTAGCTGGTATCCATGCTGCTATTTATCAGCCTCCTGGATCTTGGTGGGAGGAATGGGTAGATGGGCAGGTACAAACAGGAGTAGCTCTTGAGATAGCTTCTTTTGGTGGAGATGTTCATTTTTATGTTAGGGCCTTAGTCGGTTATAGGCAGGCTATGGAGGCCAGTATTTATGCTCAATATCCACAAGCAGAAATATCAGAGGTAGATGATTATGTAAAATATGTCCCTCAAAACATTCCTAATAAGGAGTGGGATTTATGGGGGGCAGATTATTTCATGTTGAAAGATGATCATTTACCTATTAAAACTTATCTTCAGTTTGAAACAGAAATGGAAAAGGATGAAGAAAAAAAGATTGATCCAATATCAACACTTTTGGAAGCTATGGATCAAGTAGTGCCTGGAACTCAACTTTGGATACAGATGTCTTGCGAACCATGGGCACAGGAAAATTTAGTAGCTTGGGTGAAAGAAGGAGAAAAAGTTAGAGATAAGATGGCCAGGAGAGAGGAAGATAAAAAGAGTGATAAATCAATGATTAGAGAAGGGGCAGAAATTTTATTGACTGGAAAGATTGAAGAAGAAAAGAAAGTGGAAGAAAGAGATATTATGCCTCCTGAAATGAAGTTGACTCCTGGAGAAAGAGAGATTTTATTTGCCTTGGAAAAGAAAATATCCAAACCTTGTTTCAGAACTAATATTAGATTTATTTGGATGGGCAAGAGAGAGGTTTGGTTTAAACAAAATTTCAGATTAGCTTTCATTTTTTTTCATGGTTATGCCACAGTTAATTTAAATGCAATTTATCCTTATGGACCCACTCTAAGTAAAGTTCATAAGAGTATGTTTCTTCCTTATAACTATTTGCGTCCACGAAGAACTTATTTAAGATGTAGAAAACTTTTTAGGAATTATATTAGAAGGTTTACTGTTGATTTTCCTAGGCCTGCTCCTAAAAAGACACTCTTTATAATGAATACGGAAGAAATAGCATCTCTATTTCATTTCCCAAGCAAAGGAGCAGCTCCTGCTCCAGGTGTGGCCAGAATAGAATCAAAGAAAGGAGGCGTATCTTCTGGCTTGCTAATGGAATAAGAAATTTATTTTTAAATTATGTCAGAATTAAGGATTTACTTTGTAAATTCTTGTATCTTCCATAATAAAAATTATGTCAGACATTAATTTTTTTGCTGAAACAACTTTTAGAAACAAACTGAAAAAGTTTGGAATAAAAGTAGACGATAGGAGAAGGCACATGTATGTTATTGGAAAGACTGGTATGGGGAAAACAGTAGCCATTAAAAATATGGCTATTCAGGATATCCAAGCAGGACATGGAATAGGATTTGTAGATCCTCACGGAGAAGCAGCTGAAGAGCTTTTAGATTATATTCCTTCAGACAGGATAAACGATGTGGTTTATTTCAATCCTGCTGATTTAGAATTTCCTTTAGCTTTTAATATAATGGAAAATATAGATCCTGAGCATCGTCATCTGGTGGCTTCAGGGTTAATGGGAGTGTTTAAGAAGATTTGGCCGGACGTTTGGTCTGCTAGAATGGAATATATTTTGAATAATTGTATTTTGGCATTGTTAGAATATCCTGGAGCAACTCTTTTAGGAGTTAATAGAATGTTGGCTGATCCAGAATATAGAAAGAAGGTAGTAGATAAAATTACAGATCCTGTTGTTAAATCTTTTTGGGTAAAAGAGTTTGCAAGATATACTCAGAGATATGAGACAGAAGCCACAGCTGCCATTCAAAATAAAATAGGTCAGTTTATTTCAGTTCCCTTGATAAGAAATATTATTGGTCAGGTAAAGTCTAATATTAACATGAGAGACATAATGGATAATAAAAAGATTCTTATTATGGATTTATCAAAGGGAAGAATAGGAGAAGATAATTCAAGATTATTAGGAGCTCTATTAATTACAAAAATACAATTAGCTGCTATGTCTAGAGTAGATATTCCAGAAGAACAAAGACAAGATTTTTATCTTTATGTGGATGAATTTCAGAACTTTGCTACGGAGGCCTTTACTAATATACTTTCTGAAGCTAGAAAATATAGATTATCTCTTATCTTAGGTCACCAATATATAACTCAAATGGAAGAAACCGTTAGAGATGCTGTTTTTGGAAACGTAGGAACTATTGTCTCTTTTAGAGTAGGAGCAGAAGATGCAGAATTTTTAGAAAAAGAATTTTCTCCGGAATTTCTTGCTGGGGATTTTGTTAATTTGCCAAAATATAATATTTATCTTAAGTTAATGATAGATGGAGTAGCTGGTGGTGCTTTTTCGGCTAGAACATTACCTCCTTTGCCAATGTTAGAAGAGTCGAGTAAAGAAAAAATAATAAAAGTTTCTAGAGAAAGATATGGAACGCCAAGAGCAATTATAGATGAAAAGATAAGCAAATGGACTGGTATGGATATAAAAGAAATATCCAAAGGATTTCCTCAACAACAATATCAGCAACAGCCCCAGCAACAGCCCCAGCAACAATCTCAGCAACCCCTATATGATGCTCAATGTGCTAGTTGTGGTAAATGGACAAAAGTTATTTTTCCTCCTGATGGTTCTAGACCAGTTTATTGTAAAACTTGTCTTAAAAACATTAAAAAAGATAGAGAGGATAGTAAAACTGAAAAAATAGAAACACAATCAGTTTCTATAAAAGAGGCAATAGATAAAGATATTGAGTCGTCTCCTGTTAAAAAAGAAGAAAACAGGGCACAACCAAGAAGGAAAGAAGTTAATTTAGATGAACTAAAAAAGACCTTAGAAGAATCATTAATGGGATTACCAGATGATCCTAGAATAGATGAAAACCCTAACGAAAGCTAATTTAAAAAATAAAAGAGTAATCTTAAGATGTGATTTTAACGTGCCCCTATCAAACAAAGGGGTTATTTTAGATGATTATAAGATAAGAAAGACTATTCCTACTATAGAATTTTTAATTTCAAGAGGAGCCAAAGTTATTTTAATAAGTCATTTCGGTAGACCTAAGGCTAAAGATAATCCCAAAATAAAAGACAAAAAATATAGTTTAAAACCACTAGTTGCTCATTTAGAAAAAGCATTAAAAATTAAAGTTAAATTTATTCCAGATTGTTTGGGAGAAAAAACTAAAAAAGATGTTTTTGCATTAAAATCAAAAGAAGTAGCTATTTTAGAGAATTTAAGATTTTATAAAGGAGAAGAAACTAATAATGAAAAATTTTCTAAGGAGTTGGCAGGACTAGGAGAAATATATGTTAATGATGCTTTTGGTGTTTCACATAGAAATCATGCTTCTATAGTAGGAATAACAAAATACCTTCCTTCTTTCGCAGGATTTTTATTAGAAAAAGAATTGAAAAATTTAAAGAAGATGATGGAGAATCCAGAAAAACCTTTGATAGCTATTGTTGGTGGGGCTAAAGTAAAAACTAAAGCTAAATTAATAAATAGATTATCTGAAATAGCAGATTTTGTTTTAATTGGAGGATTAATAGCTAGAGAAATAAAGGCAGAAGATATCTATCTTAATTATCCAATGAAGATAGTTAGTCCTATAGATGAGATAAATGGAAAAGATATAGGAGATAAAACAATATCTCTTTTTAAAGAAAAGATATTATCTGCAAAAACAATATTTTTTAATGGAGTTATGGGCCAAACAGAGAACAATAAATATAGAAAAGGAACAGAAGATATTTTAAGAGCTATAATAAAAAGTGGAGCTTTTTTTGTAGTTGGAGGAGGAGAAACAATTGAATTTATTTCTTCCCTAGGTTTAACTTCTAAAATTAGCCATCTTTCTACGGGAGGAGGAGCTATGATTTCTTTTTTAGCAGGAGAAAAATTACCAGGCATTAAAGCTTTAGATAAATGGAAATAAAAAATTTAGATAAAGCTGCAAAACGAATATTAAAAGGAATTTCTAATAAAGAAACAATTATTCTTTATGGGGATGCTGATTTAGATGGGGTAAGCTCTGTCATTATTTTAAAAGAGGCTATCAAAAGTATTGGGGGATTTGTTTCTGACGTTTATTTTCCAGATAGAGAAAAAGATGGATATGGGATTAATATGGTGGGATTAAAACAAATTAAGAAATTTGCTCCAGCTTTATTAGTAGTTATGGATTTGGGAATAGGCAATATCAAAGAGGTTTTATTGGCTAAAGAGATGGGATTTACAGTTATTATAGTAGATCATCATGAAATATTAGATAAACTTCCTAAAGCAGATATTATTGTTGATCCTAAACAGAAAGGAGATAAATATCCCTTTAAAACATTGGCTGCAGTTGGTTTGGTTTACAGGCTTACAGAAAAGATAATGGGAGAAAAGCTTAAAGGAGAATTAAAGAAAAGCTTCCTTGAATTAACTGCTTTGGCCACTGTTGCAGATATGATGCCCAAAGAAGCTGATAATAGATATTTTATAGAAGAGGGGTTGCCTTTTTTAGTAACTTCTTTAAGGCCAGGGATTAAGATATTTTGGGATATAGACTTTTTCAAAGAGGAAATGGAATTAAGCAATAAAGTTTCAAAAATAATATCGATTTTAAATATTAGAGATGTAAAAAATGGTCTACCCGGAGCCTACAGACTTCTAACAACATCTTCTCCAAAAGAAGCTCAAGATATTATTGAAACACTTTTTAAAAAACATAAAGTTAGAAGACAAAAAATAGAATCTATTGTAGAAGAAGTAGATAAAAGAATAGCTGATAAAAAAGAAACTATTATTTTTGAAGGAGCAGAAGACTTCGAATCTATTTTAATAAGTTCTGCTGCTTCAATATTAGTAAGCCAACACCTTAAGCCAGTCTTTCTTTATAAAAAAATGGTAAAAGAAAGTTTGGGAACAGTAAGGTGTTCTAGGCAGATAAATAGTGTGTTATTAATGAAAAAATGTTCAAAATTATTAATGACATATGGTGGACATCCACAGGCTTCTGGGTTTAGAATAGTAAATGAAAACTTAGATAAATTTAAAGAATGTTTAACTTATAATTTAAATAAAATGAAATGAAAAAAATAGTTATATATACAGATGGAGGATCAAGAGGAAATCCTGGAAAATCAGCAATAGGGGTTGTTTTTTGTAATGAAAAGGGACAATGCTTTAAGGAGTATGGAGAATATTTAGGAGATGATTTAACTAATAATGAAGCTGAATATCAAGCAGTTATATTTGCTATCCAAAAATTCAAATCTTATTTTGGTAAAAAAATAGCTTTAGAATCTGATGTAGAGATAAAATCAGATTCAGAATTAATGATAAAACAATTAAATGGTAAATATAAAGTTATTGATCCAAAAATACAAAATTTATTTTTACAAATTTGGAATTTAAAAATTGAATTTAAAAGAATTAAATTTACTCAAATAGCTAGAGGAAAGAATAAGGATGCTGATAAATTGGTAAACGAAGTTTTAGATGGAGAAAGTAGAACACAAAAGTTAATTTAAACTTTTTAAAACAAAAAACGCCTTTTAAAAGGTGTTTTTTGATATCCTAGCAAGCCTATAAGCCGAATTCTGTTGTCATTAGACATGATGATTATCTGTCTTGTTTAGACATTGCTGCCTAAATCTTGCGAACCACTTTTCACAAAAGTTCTAGATGAATCCAGAGCTTTTGACTTGTTCTTGCACTCGATAAGGATTTAGCCGTTTCACCCTCAATATTACTATTAAGGCTTATCCCTGAGGGATACTTCGATCTTTTCAGATCTCAGCGTCTCTGCTCGCACCTCGCGCATTACTGCGGACGGCTGTTAGCCGCTATCCATTTATCCTGACATAATATCAGGAGAGTGTTCGGACTTTCCTCTCCGTTTTCACGAAGCAATCATCCAACTTGCTAGGATGTAATAATTGTACCAGCTATTTATTTTTTGTCAAATAGGAAAATTTCTGCTAAAATATTGAAGTATAATACTTTTATCTATGGACTTGATACCTAATATTGGAAAAAATTTAATAATTGAGATAAACGGTAAAAAATTTGCCAGATATCCTATTAAAACCCATTTAATTACAGTTAAAGACAATATTATTGATTTAGTGGAAAAATATGCTAAACCTCATTTAAAGGAGGAAGATATTTTATTTATGGGAGAAAAAGCCGTGGCCATAACTCAAGGTAGAGTTTATGAGCTAGATAAAATAAAACCAGGAAGAGTAGCTAAATTTTTAGTTAAATTTGTGACTAAGTCTCCCTATGGAATAGGACTAGCCTCTTCTGAAACTATGCAATTAGCCGTAGAAGAAGTAGGAGTTTTAAGAATATTATTTGCTACCTTAGCGGCTGCTCTTACTAAGCCGTTTGGGATAAAAGGAGTTTTTTATAGAGTAGCTGGCCCTCAGGCTAGAGGCGTAGATGGTCCAGTTGATTATGCTATTCCTCCATATAATAAACAAGCCAGTAAAATTCCCTTAAAAGCTAATAATATTGCTAAAGAAATAAAAGAAAAGATTGGATTTCCCGTAGCTATTGTGGACGCTTGTGATATAGGAGCCTGGATTGTTGGTAGAAGTAAAGGGGTGGACAATAAATTATTGTTATCAGCTTTAAAAGATAATCCTTTAGGTCAGACAAATCAACAAACCCCGATGGGAATATTGAGAGAAATAAAAGATGAAAATATTTAATTTTCAAACAAAAGGAATAACAACAGCAGCTATTATTATAGGAACAGCTAGTATTGTTTCTGCTACCTTAGGTCTCTTCAGAGATAGATTATTGGCTGGTGGATTTGGGGTAGGAGACGAGCTAGATGTTTATTATGCTGCTTTTCGTATTCCTGATTTTGTTTCTATGGTTTTAATAATGGGATCTATTTCAGCCGCTTTGATTCCTATTTTTAGTGAATATATAACCAGAGATAGCAAAGAAGCTTGGAGATTATTCTCTAATCTTTTTAATGTAATTATTACTGTTTTAATTTTTATTTGTTTGATATTAATTATCTTTACTCCTCAACTAATAAATATAATAACTCCAGGGTTTTCAGAAGATAAAAAAGAACTAGTCGTTACGTTGACTAGAATCATGTTTCTAAGTCCAATTATTTTAGGAACTAGTAATATTATATCTTCTGTTTTGCAAGTATTTAGAAGATTCCTAATAACCTCTTTAAGTCCAATAATGTATAACTTGGGAATTATTATAGGTATTGTTTTTTTTGTTCCTAGATTTGGAATATCTGGATTGGCTTGGGGAGTTGTTTTGGGAGCAGTTTTGCATTTATTGATTCAAATTTCAGTTTTATTTAAAGTTGGATTTAAATATTATAATATCTTTGATATTTCAGATCCCGGGTTAAGGAGGATGATTAAATTAACTATTCCTCGTTCTATAGGATTAGCTGCAGGACAAATTAATTTTTTTATAGTTACAGCAATAGCTTCTACTCTAGCTAGTGGAAGTTTGGCTATTTTTAGCTTATCTGAGAGTTTAAGTCGTCCATTTATTATGTTAACTGGAATAGCTTTTTCTACAGCAGCTTTTCCTCATTTAGCTCTGTCTCTTTCTAAAGAAAAAAAAGAAAGATTTTTGGAGATTATTTCAAAAACATTTAATAAAATTCTTATTTTAATAGTTCCTTCAAGTATCTTATTGTTTATATTTAGAGAAGAGTTGGTCTCTTTTATTTTTAAAGTTGGGAAATTCGGTTTGTTAGATAGTAGGCTAACAGCTGCTACTTTAGCTATGTTTTGTTTTGGCTTATTTGCTAAAGCTTTAAATCTATTTATTATTAGATCTTTTTATGCTCTTCAAGACACGAAGACACCAGCTGTGGTAAGTGTTATTAGTATGTTTTTGAATTTAGGTCTTTCTATTATGTTTGTCTGGCTATTATCTTTTTCTAATATTTTTCAGGATTTTTGGATAAAATTTCTATCTTTAGAAAATTTGCAGGGGATTGAAATAGTGGGACTTCCTTTAGCACTATCTATTGCCGCTATATTTCAATTTATTGTTTTAAAAATTATTTTTAAAATGAAGCTAGATAAGCTGAAAGAAGATGAATAATATTAGAAATTTTGTAATCATAAGTCATGTTGATCATGGAAAATCTACATTAGCTGATAGGTTTTTAGAAATTACTGAAAGTATTCCTCTTAAAAAAATGAAGGAGCAGGTTTTAGATTCTATGGATTTAGAGAGAGAGAAGGGAATTACTATCAAAATGCAGCCTTGCCGTATGGAATATAAGGGCTATGTATTAAATCTCATAGATACTCCAGGTCATGTTGATTTCTCTTATGAGGTTTCTAGGGCCTTAATAGCCGTAGAGGGAGGTATCTTATTGGTAGATGCTACAAAAGGAATTCAAGCCCAAACACTTTCTAATTTAGAAATGGCTCGTAAGAATAATTTAGTTATAATTCCAGCTATTAATAAAATTGATTCTCCACAAGCTCAAATAGAAGAAACAAAGAAAGATGTAGCTCAATTATTAAACATTAAAGAAGAAGAA
>JBDRIW010000013.1:0-2192 GCA_043815465.1 Candidatus Nealsoniibacteriota bacterium
TCTAGGAATACTTTGGATATCTTGATCTTGTCTTTCTTATTTAATCTTTTTAACTGCTTTTTTGCGCTTGGTTTGAGACGAAGTTGATACATATTTTCTTTTTTTCTCAGATACTAAAAAACCCTCTTCTTTCAATATTTCCTCTAAAGTTGGGTAATTTTTGTAAGCCCCGCTTTTTACATCTTTCCGAACTTGTTTAATTTCTTTATCTAAATCAGGAAACATTTTTTGCACTTCTAAAGTTTCCTGCCAAGATTCAAATTCTTCAGCAGACATAATTACTGCTTTAGGTCTTCCTTTTTCAGTAATAGTGTAATAAGCCCCTGTTTTTTGGATTTTATCCACGATTTTAAAAATTTTTGTTCTGAATTCAGAAATTGGTAAAGTTGTTTTTATGTCCATATGTTTTAATTATATGTACATTATAGTGTACATTAAAGATTGAATCAATGGGTAAATCTTTAATTTTAAGTTTTTGGGGCATTTTTCCTCCTTATGCTATTGACAAGGTTTATAGTCTTGGTATAATGATTGAAACGAGAGACTTGGAACAAATCCCAGTGGGAGAGTTTGTTTTTAACAGACTACCAGGTTCTCTGACCTTGGCTTCGCCAAGGTTTTTTATTTTATCACTATAATAATCTTCTTTTCTAATCTATGATAATATTTTGAAATTCTATCTAAATTCTTTTTGTCAAAATATGACCTAGATAATCCTGCAACCATATCAGCCACCCTAACACCAGCATTTTGACTACTTTTAACTGTTCTAAGTTTTTTAGTAGAAATTCCTTTATCTCTCAATGTTTTCTTTATTTTCCTTTCATACCACTTTGGTTTTTTGCCATCGATATAGATATATTTTATCTTTTTTTCAATGATTAAATGGGCTAAAACTTTTTCTAATTCCTTATCTGTTTTTATTGGATTTTTAACTACGGCTATTTTTACTTTGAAATTCAATTTTAAAACTTCTTCTATAAATTTCTCTTTAATTTTCCAAACTGTTTTTGCCCAATGGAAATAATCTATTTTAAGCTTATTTTCTATTTCTTGAACCTGTTTTTCTAGCAAAGAATAATTTTGCGATTCTATATATGCTAAAGCAAAAGTTGAATGATCAACTTTTTTATGAATACCTGATTCATCAATAAAAATAAACATAATTAAATTAACTTACTTTCATTTTCTCTCTGGGACGGTCAACTGACGGCAAATCTTTAATTTTAAGTTTTTTAGGCATTTTTCCTCCTTTTATGCCTTAATCATACCCTGTTAAATGGCTTCAGTCAAACAAAAAAACCGCCGATGGCGGCTTTTAATCCAGAGGCGTCGTCCTTCCACGACGAGGTCCGACATAGAAAAGTAGTGACATTGCTGAAAGCAAGGTCACGCTTTTCAGGTCGGACCTCTACGCATTTTGAAGGACAAGCCTCTTGGGCTTTATCTATAAACTCCGCCCCTATGTCCAATGCGGATAACTAAGATAACTAACTCTTTCTTTCTAATTTCATAAATAATCCGATAAGACCAGACACGATAGGAATAATAGCTTTTTAACTCGCCTTTTAATCTTTTTCCAAGATAAGGATCACTAGAAAGAGCTTCTAAGGCAGATAAAATCTTTTCGTAATGCCCTGTTTCAATCTTATCTAGTTTTCTTTTTATTCTTTTTGGCAGAACGATTTGATACTTCATATTTTGTTTTGCTTTTATCTGCTAAAATATATCCTTCTTTTTTAAGAATTTCTTCTAAAGTAACATAATTGCCTTTTTTGTAATCTTCCCGCGCTTGTTTAATATCTTTATCTAGATTAGGAAACATTTTTTGCACTTCTAAAGTTTCCTGCCAAGATTCAAATTCTTCAGCAGACATAATTACTGCTTTAGGTCTTCCTTTTTCAGTAATAGTATAGTGAGAACCTCTTTTTTGAATTTTATCAACTATTTCAAAAATTCTTCTTCTAGCTTCAGAAATTGGTATTGTCGTTCGGGTGTCCATAAATTTCTAATCCAGAGGCTCGTCCTGAAAATGACGCCCTTGCTCCGCAAGGGACATCATTTTCTATGACAAGCCTCTTAGACTCTTAAGATATATGTACATTATAGCGTACATTAGAAATTAAATCAATACATACATCCCGATTGGGCAATTAATCCAGAGGCGTCGTCCTTCCACGACGAGGTCCGAC
>JBDRIW010000014.1:0-8246 GCA_043815465.1 Candidatus Nealsoniibacteriota bacterium
AATAACAGTTTGGATAATACCAAGGATATCACCAGTTATTTCCCCCATTTTTTCTGATGTTATAACGGAAAAATCAGCTTCATCAGTCCCAGATCTTCTTTTTCTTGTTTCAGATAAACTTTCCTTTATTTCTGCTGCTACCAAAGCATCTGATATTCCTTCTTCAAAGGTAGCCATTGCATAAGCTGCTGTTCCCCTCTTCTCTCCAGTTAGATCTTGATATATATCCATATCCATATAAATCATCTGATCATCTTGTTTACTGCCCAAGGAATTAATTATTCCTGTTATTATAAATCTCCTTCCTTTTATTGTTATTTCAGACCCAGTTTTTATTTTTTTAGAAAATGTTTCTGTTTCTATCTGACTACCAACCAATACCTCGTTTCCTTTTTGAGGCCATCTACCAGATGACAAACTCCAACCAGAAAATGTTCCCAAAACATCTATGGCTTTTTCCCAGGGACTATAACCAGATATTCCAAGCTGCTTAGCTTCTCCATCAAATCTTACAATAGTTCCCGTATAAGAATAGCCAATAACTTCATTTACATATTTTGCATTTTTAATAGCTTCAATATCTTCTTTCTGTAATTTTTCTCCGCCAAACATCATTGAACTAAAAAGGTCATCATCAGAGCCAGGCATAATCATAACCATTGTTCCTCCCAAAGATTGAAGTTGCTGATCAATAGTTGTTTTCAACCCTTCACTAACAGAAAACAAAGCAATAATTAAAAATACTCCCATTATAATTCCTAAAACCGTAAGTAAACTTCTCAAAAATCTTGTTTTTATATTTCTTACAGCAATAAAAAGATATTCTTTAATATTTTTCATATTATTGTCCGTTTATTCCATTCGGAACTATCCTTCCATCTTTAATATTTATTATTGATTCTGCATACTCAGCTATCTCATGATCATGAGTTACGATTACCATCGTCTTTCCTTTTTCTTTATGAAGCTTCATTAGATAATCCATTATCATTTTACCAGTAACTGAATCTAAATTCCCCGTAGGTTCATCAGCAATAATAACTTCAGGATCATTAGCAAAAGCTCTAGCTACTGCTACTCTTTGTCTTTCTCCACCCGAAAGATCTACTGCTTGATGATATATTCTATCTTTCAACCCAACTGTAATTAAGATTTCTTCTGCTTTCCTCTCTCTTTCTGACAATGATACTCCCTGGAAAGTCATAGGAAGCATTACATTTTGCAAAGCGTTTAAGTTGGGAAGTAAATTAAATTCTTGAAAAATAAAGCCAACCACTTTTCCTCTAAATTGAGAAAGTTGAGATTCTGACATAGTAGTAATATCTTTTCCCTTTAAATAAACTTTTCCTTTTGTGGGAATATCTAAACATCCTATCATATTTAAAAGAGTGGATTTACCAGATCCAGAAGATCCCATAATGGCAACAAAATCACCTTGTGAAATTTCAAGGTTTAATCCCCTGAGAGCATTTACTTCTGTTTCTCCTAATTTATAAGTTTTCCAAACTTCTTCTAATTTGAGTATTGAATTTTCTACCATCTTATCTTAAAATTATTTCTTCTCTCTCTTCTAGTCCAGAAAGAATCTCTACTAAATCATTACTACCTTCCAATCCTATTGATATTTCTCTTTCCTCTATCACTCCATCTTTTAAAACTTCAACTATTATTTTGTCATCTTTCTTTTGAATAGCGTCTTCATCTAAAATTAAAACGTTTTCTCTTAAATCTGTTCTAATATCTAAATCAGCTGTCATCCCAGGTTTTATCCCTTCAGGAGTTTCATCAAACCCTATAACAGTTTTATAATAAACAACTCCATCTATAAGATTTTCTGCTGGATCAATTGATATCACCTTTCCAGTAAAAATCTCTCCAGGAAAAGCAACAAACATTATGTTCGCAGGATTACCAATATTTATATCCACAACATCTTCTTCATAAATATTAACCTCTATTTTATAAGGGTCTGCTGGAGCTATAACAACTGCCGTATCTTGAAAAGATGCTTGAGCTAATTCTCCAACTCTTTTCATTATATCAGTTACTTGTCCTTTTACTGGACTTCTTAAATATGAATCTGAAATCTGATTATTTAAAACATCAACACTAATTTGAGCTTGATTAACCTGATTTTGATATAAATTTATATCTTCCTCTCTTGGTTCTGCCGTTATAAAGGCCAAATCATCTTTAGCTGCTTGTAAGTTTCCTTGAGCAGTATTTATAGATAATTTAGCTGAAACAACAGCTTGTTGATCATTGGTTAAGTTAGATAAAACCGTATTAATATATCCTCTATGGGCATCCAATAAAGTCTTATTTGCGGCAGTTACGTCATTCCTATAATTAGGACTTTCTGTAGTTTCTCTAATTTCTGTTAAAGAAGAAGATATTTCAGAAAGTCTAGTTTTTATATTAGATAAAGCTGAATCTATTTCCGACTGAATGAAATTTTCTTTAACAGCATATAAAGAAGATTTAATTCCATTAAGAGATATCTGGATTTTATCTTTATTTTCTTTAACAGATATACCTTCTTGGTCTATCTTTTTAAAATAAAGTATTTGAATATTATTAACCGTTATATATGCATTATAAGATTTTAAATAAGCATCTTCTAAAGTATTTAAAGCGTCCTCGTTGGCGCTTGAGAGAGACTGCTCTGCAACCCCTAGGGCTATTTCTTTATTATTAACCGCTGTTTGATATTTTTGTATTTCTTCCGGGGTTAATCCAGCGATTAATTTATCTAACTGAACCTGAGCTAGGTTAAGAGAAGATTGAGATTCTTTTAATTGCAAAGATAAATTAGAGGTATCCAGCTTCATTAATAAAGCCCCTCTCTGAATATTATCTCCTGTTTCAACGTAAACATCACTAACTCTACCAGAATTCTTAAAAGAGAGATTTAGCTTATCTCCTTTCTGAACCTGTCCAGTTTCTGTAACTTCGCTAAATACATCTCCCCTCTCAACTTTTACTGTTTCAAATTTTTCTACTCCATTTCCAGAAAACATTTTAACTGCAATAATAATGATAAAAATTATTATTGATGCAATGATTATTTTATTCTTATGCATATTTATATTATTATTTATAAAATTAAAATATATCTTCACTTTGTTCATTTAATAATTTCTTTCTAGTTATTATTTGATTCCAATCGTCATAACATAAACCTTGAAATATCAATCCACTCAATAACCCTAAAGATATATTTGTAGGTAAAATAGAAAAATTATATATAGAAATTAATATTAAACATACACTTCCAATTAGCCAATGATGTAAGTGAAATCTATATTTACCCAATGTAAAAACTAAAGACTTCATTCTAGGCGAACCAAGATGTCCTAAAAAATAACCCACAATCATACTAAAATATGCCTCTATCGAAAATATGGCGACGGGAATACCTATTAAAATTTTAGCTTCTTGAATTTTAATCTTTCCCATATTTTTTGGCGGGGATGCCAGGACTCGAACCTGGAACCACTCGTTTTGGAGACGAGGACTCTTCCAATTGAGCTACATCCCCATGTTTTATAGAGACTCTGCAAAACTATTATAAATTGCTCTCAATGCTCTGGCGATTTTAACGTCACTGTATGATAAACATACACAACCGGGATAATTATCTTTCAATCTTTTTTTTGTGTGGTTTTTCAAATAAGTTTTAGAAAATTGTCTTTTGGGAATCCCTGTGACTTTAGACCAATACAATTTTTGCTTATTTTCATTATGATATTCATGTAAATGCATAAGAAGACGGAATTTTTCCTCGCGAACGAGAAAAGATCTCCTTAAAAGCGTAATGAAAGTTTTCATTAACACTGGGTCAGAATTAACAAACTTTACTCCTGTCCTATATTCCTTTCCTCCCTCACACCAGTAAAGTAGTGCACAATAAATTTTTGCGTAATAGGAGTCTTTTCTTATCTTTTTTGTTAATTCCAAAGCTTCACCTCTATATAACTCATTTTCTCTGTCTTGTTTTTCCCGCCATTTTAAAGCCGCTCTATAATAGCCAAGAAGTTTTCTTTTTCTTAATCTTTTTTTCGCTTTATCCCCCAAATTAATATCTCTAAGCCAAAGAGATGATGTACTTTGAGCAATGGATAATTTTCTGGCTATTTCTTTAATTGAAAATCCTTTAATCCTTAGATTAACCGCCTTTTCTTTAATCGCAATGGGAAGTCTAGACATAATCGAACCTAGTTAGAGTGTTATATTATTATCATTCTATTCTACTATGAACGCAACAGCTGTCAATGTGCTATTTCTTTCTTTCTTTATGTAAGGTATGTTTTCTGCACCATTTGCAGAATTTCTTCAAATCTAACTTCTCCCCAGCCATTTTTTTAGACTTAGGAGTAAAGTAATTTACTTTTTTACATTCCCCACATTGCATTTTCGTAAAAGGTTTCTTTTTTGTTGCCATAATTTTATTAGCGATGAAGCTAAAGCCTCATCTATTACGCTTCGCTAACGCTTGCGTTAATAAATAATAATTGAGCTCCGAGTTTCTGTGTAAACAGGAACGAAGGGCAAAAAGAGATTTATCTCTTTGAGCCAGGAGGGAGATTCGAACTCCCGACCTCGTCATTACCAATGACGTGCTCTAACCAACTGAGCTATCCTGGCAACTCTGTGGGCGCGGTCGGAGTCGAACCGACGGGATCCCTAAGGATATCTGTTTTACAGACAGCTCCCACCCCCTATGGGACTACGCACCCTCAATTGAAAATTATAGCAAATTTTTTCGCTTTTTCCAAGTGTTTTTTGTTCCCAAAACCTATTTCTTTAGCATATCGTTTCAAGTCATTTTTTCTGGTCAAATAAAGATTATATCCTGTAATTTTAGAAGGATGATATAATAGACTTAGCAACAACTCTCTAACTGATTGTAATAATGGAAAAGAATGATTGCAAAAGCTCATTTGTATCCCGAAGCGTAGGGAATAGATAGAACCATCTGTGTCGAAAAATCCTTTCAAGAAAGATTTTTTATAGTTATCTTTCCTAAAAATCCATTTAGGAATATCCACTTGTTCTTTAACTTTATTAGAGACCAATCCCATTTTTCTGAAAAAACGCACCAAATCTACAGACCCTATATAGATATTAAACGTACTTCTATCCTCACAATTAGTATATTTAGCGTCTAATTTAAATAAAACCTTAATCAAATTCAATAAATATTCAAGATAATCATTTTCTTTCTTATATACTGAAATCCAAATTTGTCCGTCTGAAATATGGCCGTCTCCCAATAAAATTCCAACAAACTCTGCTAATTCACCAGATAATAAGGGTATTACAAAATCTTTTCTTTTATTACAATAATGATTTTTCTTGCGTGGCGTACTTAGAATATTCAATCTTTTCATTCTGTCAAAAACACTGCTCTCCGCTATTCCCAAAAATTGGCCAATTTCTCCAATAGCCATATTTTCCCTTACGTAAAAATTGAGCAACTCTATACGTTTTTCCAATTCTTCCTCAATTGTCCATCGTCTTGCCATTAGTTTTAAAATTATTAGCCGATATTCCTACCAAATTTTCCCCTCCATTTTTCTATTTCTTTATGATTGCCAGAAATTAATTCTTTTGGAACCTTCCACTTAGTTCCTTTTTTAGGTTCAAACACTTCAGGTCTAGTATATTGAGGATATTCCATAAAACCCTTGTCTTTGGTTATCCTCTCTTTTAAAAACTTATCTTTTCCTATAGCTCTGGGAATTAACCTAGTAATAGTTTCCATAACTACCATCGCAGGAAGCTCTCCACCCATTAAGTCATATTTTCCTATAGATAACTGAATATCTGATATATTTTTTGCTACTCTTTCATCCACTCCTTCATATCTTCCACAAATCATTATTAATTGATCATATTTTGATAATTCGTAAGCTATTTTTTGATTCAATTCTTTCCCTCTTGGAGTAAATAATATTACTTTTGATTTCTTCCCCTTTTTAATCTTTTTAATAACATTAAAAATTGGTTCTATTTTTAAAACCATTCCCAATCCCCCGCCAAAAGGTTTATCATCTACCTTTTTATGCTTATCTTTCGTATAATCTCTAAGATTGTAAATATTTATTTTGATTAATTTATTATCTTGAGCTTTTTTAATAAAAGTCTCCTTCAAATAAGAGTCAAATATCTTAGGAAATATTGTAATAATATCGTATTTTAACATAGTCGAAGTAAAATATTCCTTCTTTCGCCTCTTTTTTCTAACAAAATCGGCAAAGAAAAACAGTGTTTTATTAATAATAACACTGTCTTTCTATCGTGTAAACGAATTATTTTTAGAGCTTTAAGTCATCAAGACTTTCTCTTTCTGGACCTTCGGTAGAGTTCTCCACTCTCGGAACTCTTCCACCTTCAGGTTCTTCAATCTTTAAGTTCACTCTAGCGTGATTCTTAAGACCTGAGATTCTCACCAAATTTCTAATAGATCTGGCGGTTGATCCAGCTCTTCCGATTATCTGACCCATGTCTTCAGAGTTTACTTTTAAAGTTAGTAAAACTCCCATCTCATCAACCTTGCGGTCGATTTTGACATCTTCAGGATGATCGACTAAAGCTTTCACAATGTACTCTAACAGTTCTTGATCAGTAGGCGTTTTATCTGCCATAATATTCTGCTAGTTTAGTCTATCTAAGTAGCTGCGACCTTTCAGAATTCTCTCAAACATTGGAGAACCAATAAGAGCTACTACACTCCGTATTTTAAATAAATTATCATACTATGTCAATCCCAATCAGCTACTAAGGAAAAGAGAGAATATTTATTTTCCTTAGCAAGTGGTTGGGGAAAGAAAATTATTTCTTTCTCTTTATTTCTCAATATCTTATATACACTCCTCAACTCACAATTAATTTATGAACTAAGGAGTGTAGGGGGGAGATTAAGTGTCCCCCCTGGAGAAGTTTATTTTTTACTTCCTATTATTAGGATCATCAGTTATGACCCAAACTCTTGATCCATCTGAAGCAAAATAAGAGGGACTAGGCAAACCATTTGCAATAAATTGAACCGTTTTTGTATCAAAGGCTTCTAAAAATTTCCCTGCGCCTATAAGCCTTCTGTGTGCAAGATTGGCCCGACAGATACTGCTATTTCTAGCATCTTTACTAGACATTTTTAATCCTCTCCTCTCTGACTGCCACAAACATGACAATACTTAGAATTTTTATAGAGGAGATGATCACACGAATGTTGTTCTACAAAATCAGTTGAAATTTTCAGCACACCTTTGCGCAAGTGACTGTTCCAAATGATTTCTTCAAATTTAATCAACATTGTGCCGTTGTCTATGCAAAGGTTTCCCTCAAACACCCATTCTTTACAGTCTGAGATATCTTTTGTGGAAACATCTTTGTCTATGGCCTGGACCTTCGTGAAAGAAACATGAAGAACTTGCACCGATATCCCGGTTTTTATAGAGAAAAAAAGTTCTTTCTCTCCTTCTCTTATGTTTTGATTCCCTGGACCTCCTATTAGAGTTATCTCCGAAATTTCGGAAGCCATACAGCTTCTCCTTTTTTATCTTATTCATACGAATAAGACAATCGCAACATTTTCTCTCCCATACGGTGAGAGTGCTGGATTACTCCATAGCGACGAAATATCTGTTATATACTACATAATGGACATTTCGTCACTATGAAGATTATTAGTATGAATAAAGTTATATATAAAAAGAACTTTCACTAGAGTTTCCCATTCTTCAACCCACTATTATCATAATGAATTAAAGAATGGGTCGGGAGCGAGTAATAATTATCTGCCCCCGACTTAATTCAATAGAGTTTTAATTAAGACTCTATTATTGGATGATCGGTGATATTTGTATAATCTCCAATCCCCCATTTCGCCAGATTTTAAACTTTCTCTTCCGAGAATTAATATCGAATTTTACCCAGAAGAACCAGTTTTGAATCCTTTTCATGGTTGAATACCTCCAATTTTAGTTTTTATAAAAAACAAACGATTCTTAGAGAGAACCGTCTGGTTATTTTCAATAAAGAGTCTCTCTCCTCTTTATGATTACTATTATATCATATATTCTTAATTTGTCAATACCTTAGGGTAATCTACATACACTTTTTGCACTTTTCTGATAATCTAAGGGCGTATGAAAACTATGCCCAACACAACACAAGAAGAAAAATACAGATGGTTAAAACCTATATTAGAGGGTGATATTACTATTAAAGCTATGGCTAAG
>JBDRIW010000015.1:0-10632 GCA_043815465.1 Candidatus Nealsoniibacteriota bacterium
CTGATGTATATCCTAAAATGATAAATGAAGCAGGCGTTCATAGAGTCCAAAGAGTACCAATTACTGAAAAAGCAGGTAGAATACATACTTCCACAGCTTCTGTGGCAGTATTGCTTAAACCTAAAAAAACAGAACTTAAAATAACTGCAGCAGACTTAAGAGTTGATACCTATAGAGCATCTGGCCCTGGAGGTCAATATATTAATAAAAGAGATTCTGCTGTTAGAATAACTCATCTACCAACTGGCATTGTTGTGACTTCCCAGACAGAAAGAAATCAATTACAAAATAAAGAAAATGCTATGAGTATTTTAGGAGCTAGAATATTAGAAAAAAAAGAAGCTGAAAGTGCAGAAAGTCAGGGAGGAAAAAGAAAACTCCAAATAGGTGGAGCTAAAAGATCTGAAAAAATAAGAACTTACAATTATCCTCAAGATAGAATAACCGACCATAGAATTAAAAAAAGCTTTCATAATTTAGAAAGCATCATGGCCGGTAAAATGGATATTATGACTCAGGCTTTAATGGAAGCCACAGAATAATCTACTCTAACTGAGCAATATCAGCCGCATACTTTTTGGCTAAACTCATAACAGGATAACCATAGTCTCTTTCATATACCGTTTTATACGAAGACTTAGCCCATCCTGGCCCTGCAAAATAACTCAAAGCTGCATTAAATTCTCCATTATATGTTTGTTTAGATGCTCCATAATCAGACAGATATATTCCAGCTGCTAAAAAAGCATCTTTTATGGACCAAGGGTCAGCTGGTCTACCTAGAACATCGCTTATTCTACTTCTGTAACCAATCCAAGTAGAAGGAATAAATTGAGCCGGTCCCATTGCTCCTCCCCAACCATAACTCATAGGACAAGAGACGGGAGTATAATAAGGATCTCTGCCTAGTTCTGCTGTAATACTCAAGAAAGGAGGAACATCTCTACTGGGACTCATAACTTTAGAAGCTGTCTTCTCTGTTTTAATAACAATACCTGCTCCCGTGTTTTGATTTCTCAAATAGCACTGCCCTACATTTTTCCCAATATTTGATTCCTGGGTCAACAAAGCTAACAAGAAAGCTGGCCTAACTCCAGTAATAGTTTCTACATATTTTGCCATCTCTAAAGCCTCACCAAAAGTAGGAGCATCAGGAATACCTGCCAATTCAAAAATTCTTGATCTGATTGAAGCAGCTTGTTTTTCTGCTTCGGTTTTTATTTTCAACTGTTCCTGATATTCAGCTTCTGTAATTTTAAGATAACTATCTTTTATTTTTTGGTTACTTTCGCTTTGTTGTTTTTGATAAGTTTGTAAGGTTACAATTTTTTCTAGTTCATCTTTTTCCTCATCCAAAGAAACTTTTTGACCTTCCAAAGAAACTTTTAAACTCTGAATATCCGTTAAAAGTTCTCTACTCTTTGTATTAAGTGCTTCTAAGGCTGCCAGATCTTCAAAAAATCCTGAAAGTTCTTTCTCTATTAAAAGAATTTCTAATATTGATCTTTGGTCTTGCTCGTGAATTGATTGAAGAATATTTGCTAGTTGAATTTTAGAATCATCTATTTTAACAGCCGTATAAGTTATTGATTCCTCTGTATCTTCTATCTGATATCCTATATCTTTTATCATGACATTACTCTGAGAAATCTGAGTATTTAATTTACTGATACTTTGCTTTAATATGTATATTTCATTTTGTAATGTCTTTTTTTGACTAGCTGTCTTAGAAATATCAGCTTCATATAGAGCTATTTGCTCTTCTAAAGCCTTTAACTCAGCTTCTAGTCCTTCTCTCTCTATGGTTAAATCAGATTCAGCATAAACAAAATTGGGCAATATAAATGCCGCAATTAAAATAATAGATAAAAATGTTTTTGAGAAAAGAGACATAGTTTAAACTATTTCTCGGCTTTACCCTAGGGTAGTTTCTTCTACTTCTTCTTTCTTTTCTTCTACTTTTTCTACGTCTTCTACTTTTTCCTCTATTGGTTTTTCTAATTCTTCTTCTACCTTTTGAGGTTCAGCCACTAGAGCGATGATTTCATCTAACTCCTTTAATATTTTAACATTTTCTGAAACACCTAAATCTCCTACTGTAATTGTATCTCCAAATACTTTTAATTTATCAATATTAACCTTAATTTCATGAGGAAGATTTTGTGGAAAAGCTTTTACTTCTAACGCATGAATATTTTTAACTAAGGTTCCACCTAAATCCTTAATGGCAAAAGATTCTCCTTCAAAAACCAAAGGAATTTCAGCCACAATCTCTTTATCTAATTTTGGCTGATAGAAATCTACGTGTAATGGATTTTGAGTAAGAGAATCTATTTCTAAATCATGAATTAAAACTAAAAACTTTTTAGAATCAACAGAAACTTCTATTAAAGAATTTTCTCCAGCTTCTTTAAAAACTTTTTGGAATTCTTTTAAATCAACTTCTAGAGAAAGATTCTCAACTCCAGGTCCATACAAAACAGCGGGAATATTTCCTTGCTTCCTTACTTCTTTAACTTTTTTTCCTACTTCTTTTCTTATTTTTGCAGATATAGATATCATACAGATTTATTTTTACTTCCAAATAATATTATTTTTTCTTCAACTATTTTTTGTATTTCCTTTATTACTTTTGGCATATACTTATAAGGAACTATTTCTTTACCCCCCATTAAAACTTTTTCTAAGTTTAAAGTATAAGCCAATCTTAATTCAGTATTTACATTAATTTTAGATATTCCTAATTTTAAAGCTTTCTTGATATTAGACTTAGGAATGCCAGATCCGCCATGTAATACTAAAGGAGTATTTTTTATTATATTGTTTATTTCCCTTAATCTAACAAGGTTTATTTCAGGATTAACTCCTGAGCTCATAATTCCATGAAAACTTCCTATATTTATAGCTAAAGAATTTACTTTAGTCTCTTTAATAAACGTTTCAGCTTCCTTGGGATCTGTCATCAATGACTTAGGCGCCTTCTTAAGAATGGCAGAAGTTTCTTCAATTATTCCCACCTCCCCTTCAACCTGAATTTCTTTATTTTTACAATAAGCTAATACTTTTTTAGTAATAGATATATTTTCTTTTAAAGGAAGTCTAGATCCATCAAAATGAACACTATCATATCCAGCATTAACCGCCTCTTTAATATAGTCGAAAGTCTTGCCATGGTCAAGGTTTAAAAAGACAGAATGACCTCTTTTTTTAAAAGATTCAATCAAAGCTACGGCTTCATTTAACCCAATAAAAGAACTTTCTCCTTCTGAAGTTCCGATAATAACTGGACTTTTTAGCTTTTCTGCAGCCTGAACAATAGCCTTTAATGTCTCTAAATTAGAAACATTAAACTGACCAATAGCCCAGCCCTCTTTGTCAGCTTTTTTAAGATAATCTATAAGTTTCATTTTCTTTTACAATTATTATTTTTTAACAAGATTCTATTTTAACCTTAACCTTTTTCCATTTATCCTTCTTTTTTAATAATCCATTTTTAGCTCCCAAGACAGACAAACAAGCCGCACTATTAGCTATCCCTAATTGAATAGCATACTCGATATCGCCTTTGGAAGATATTAATCCTGAAAGAAATCCTGAAGAAAAAGAATCCCCAGCTCCAGTCCAGTCAACAGCTTTTATCTTTATTATCCCAGACCTATATAATTGTTTTCCATCTGAAACAACAACGCCTTTGGAACCTTTTGTCATAATAAAAATACCAGAAACTAATTTGTCTATTTTTTTAAATATTTCTTCTTCTTTCTCGTAAGAAACTTTAGTTAATATAGAAGCTTCTTCCTGATTTAAAAATAATAGATCTACCTTTTTCAATATTCTTTCTAAACTAGATTTTGGCAGAGAAAGTTGAGAGGCCCCAGGATTAATAGCTACCTTCATCCCTTTTTTCTTAGCAAAGTTAATAATCTCTTCAGTAAGATAAGAAAGTTTTCCAGAAAGAGGAGCTAAATATAACCATTTAGCATCTAAACTAGACCAAGGAATATCTTTACTAGAAAGTTCTCCAGCAGCTCCCCTATAAGTTAAAATTGTTCTTTCTCTTGTTCCAGAAGATAAAATAACAGAATAATTAGTTGTCTTATTTTTTGTTTTAGAAACAAATTTTGTATCTATCTTTAATCTATTTAATTCTTTAATTAACAACTCTCCAGCTAATTCATCTCCAACCATTCCACAAAAAGCTGTTTTAAATCCTTGATTAGAAAAAGTGGCAGCAGTATTAGTCCCCCCTCCACCAGTTAAAAAACAAATATCCTCTACGTTTATTTTGGAACCCAAAGAAAGACAAAGTCCCTTGCCAGCAACAAACTTCTTTTGGTCAACAACTAAAAAATCACTAGACTTTAAAAATATATCTCTACTAGCTGAACCAAATGTAATTATGTCGTATTTCATCTTTTCTTCTCTACTTTAGCTACTAATTGTGTTGTTTGAATTATAGTATCAGGATTTAAAGACATTGAGTCTATTCCCTCTTTAACTAAAAATTCTGCGAAATCAGTAAAGGTAGATGGAGCATCGCCACAAATTCCTATATATTTCTTCCTTTTTTTGCAAATAGTAATTACTTCTTTGATAAGTTTCTTAACTGCTTCATTTCTCTCATCTGATAAATAAGCTATTTGAGCATTATCTCTATCTACTCCCAATGTTAATTGAGTTAGATCATTTGAACCTATGCTCATACCATCAAATATGTCTAAAAACTTATCTGCCAAGATTACATTTGAAGGAATTTCACACATCACAATAATCTTTAACCCATCCTTACCCCTAACTAATCCTTCTTTCTTCATTATATCTAGAACTTTCTTCCCTTCTTCTACGGTTCTACAAAAAGGAACCATAATAGTAACATTCTTTAACCCAAACCTTTCCCTAACTATTCTCATGGCCTGACATTCCATTTTAAAAGCAGGAGCAAAAGAACTATCTACGTATCTAGAAGCTCCTCTAAATCCTATCATTGGATTAGATTCTTTTGGCTCATACTCTGCTCCTCCAATTAAAGTTGCGTATTCATTAGTTTTGAAATCAGACAATCTAACTATCACTTCTTTCGGATAAAAGGCCGAAGCTATTTGAGAGATTCCTTCTGCTAATTTTTCTACAAAGTATTTCTTTTTATCAGAATAGCCTTTTGTAATTTCATCTATTTGTTTTTTAATTTTTAGATCTTTTATTTTACTATAATGATACAAAGCTAAAGGATGAATTCTTATTTTTTCTGCGATAATGAACTCTTCTCTAGCTAACCCTACTCCTTGATTTGGTAAGAAAGAAGCTGAAAATGCTATATCTGGAGCCCCAATATTCATCATTATCTTAGTTTTAGTTTTAGGGACTTTTCTTAAATTATATCTTTTAATTTTAAAAGGAATGTTTCCATAATAGACTCTTCCCTCTAATCCTTGGGTACAATCTGCTGTTACCTCTTTTCTTGTCTTAATTTTCTTAGTTGCATCTCTAGTCCCAACGATACAAGGAATTCCTAACTCCCTGGAAACAATTGCAGCATGACAAACCCTTGATCCCTCATCAGTCACAATAGCTGAAGCCATTTTCATAATTGGCACCCAATCTGGATCTGTCATCTTAGTAACTAAAACTTCTCCCTTTTTAAACTGCCCTATATTTGAAATATCTTTAATAACTCTAACTTTGCCATTACCAATTTTATTCCCTACAGCAATTCCTATAGATATTGGCTGTTTATTAGTTTTAATTTCATATTCTTCATAAAACAAACTCTTTTTATCAGAAAAAACAGTTTCTGGCCTTGATTGAACTATAAATAATTCTCCTGACTTACCATCTTTAGCCCATTCAATATCCTGAGGAAGACCATAATGTTCTTCTATAATACACGCCCAACTAGCTAATTTAACAATTTCGTCATCAGAAAGAGAAAAACGCGATTGATCCGCTAGACTAACTCCAACTTCTTTTAACCCACCATCTCTTTCAAAAATATATTTCTTTGCTTTTCTTCCTAAATTTTTAGAAATGATTGATTTGTAATTTTTTTTCAATGTAGGTTTAAAAACAGAGAACTGATCTGGAGTTATTTTACCCTTAACAATCATTTCCCCTACTCCAAAAATAGAATTAATGATGACAACATTCTTAAATCCTGATTCTGTGTCTATGGTAAAAATAATTCCAGCCGAAGCTAAATCTGATCTAACCATTTTTTGAACACCTACTGAAAATCCTAACTTTAATTGAGAAAATCTTTTTTCTTCTCTGTAAGCAATAGCTCTATCTGTAAATCTTGAAGAAATTGAATCTTTCACTGCCCTCAATAGTTTTTCTTCGCTTGAAATATTTAAATAAGTTTCGAACTGACCGGCAAAAGAAGCGCCAATAGTATCTTCGGCGACACCAGAAGTTCTAACAGCAACTGTCAAATTTTGCCCGTATTTTCTTACTAAAATTCTGTAATTTTTAATTATTTCCTCTTTTAAGTCTTCTGGAATTTCTCCTTTCAACACTAACTCTCTTGATAATTTTCCAGTTTTTTGAAGACTTTTAATATTATCAGGATTAAATTTGGCAAAAATACTCTTTAATTTACTATCAATCTTATTCCCCTGCACATATCTCCAATATGCCTTAGTAGTTAAAGCAAAACCATCAGGAATGTTTATCCCTCGTTTAGTTAATTGAGAAAACATTTCTCCTAAAGAAGAATTTTTCCCACCCACTAACTCAACATCTTTAGATCTTATATCTTTAAACCAAAGAATATATTTTTTAGATTTATCCATAATTATTTTGATTTTTTAGCTATCATTAATTCTTCGTCTGGATCAATAGACACTATTTTAGTATTTTTTAAAATAGTTAAACCTTTAATAATCATATTTCTTATTTTAGCAGACCCTGCTCCTATTGCTCCAGTAAAAACCAATAAATCACATCCTCCGAGTATCGCGTAATAAGATCCTATATATTTCTGAATACTGTAGGCAAAAACGTCTAAAGCTAATTTTGCTTTTTCATCTCCCCTCTTGATCATCTTTAAAACTTCCAACATCTCAGAATTTCCAGAAATTCCTTTTATCCCAGATTGATTATTCAAAATATTATCTAATTTATTAAAAGATAATTCTTTCCCAAGTTGCAGAATAATACCTGGGTCAAGATTCCCACTCCTAGTCATCATAACTAATCCCTCCAAAGGAGTAAAACCCATAGAAGTATCAACAACTTTTCCTTTTTTAATAGCTGTAATAGAGCTTCCTCCTCCCAAATGACAACTTATTATCTTCAAACTTTCAAATTTCTTTCCTATTTTTATAGCTCCTTCTTTCGCCGCATATTCATGAGAAATTCCATGAAACCCAAATTTTCTAAAGCCATATTTATTCCTTAAATATTCTGGCAAAGCGTATAAAAAAGCTTTTTGAGGAATATCTTTATAAAAACCTGTATCAAAAACAGCAATCTGTTTAGCCGTAGGAAAAATCTTAAAACTAATTTCTACTCCTAAAATATTGTAAGGATTATGTAGAGGAGCTAATTTATTATATCTTTTAATAACTTCTAAATTTTTCTTATTTAATTCAGTTGGGTCTCTGTACTTCTCTCCACCATGAACAATTCTGTGACAAACTTTTTCGATATTCTTAATCTTCTTTAATTCTCTATTTAAAACTACAGAATATTCTTTTTGATTTCTAACTTTAAATTGATTTGATTTTATCAATTTTAAATTCTTATCAAAAACTTTATATTTGATCGACTGAGAGCCACAATTTAAAACCAAAATCATACTATTTTTCCTTCACTTTTAAATTTAATTCCTGCGGCATTTCCTTCATCTACATCTAAATGCAAGCAAAAAGAATAATCTTTACCTATTCTTACTAAAATATTTTGAAAGATAATAGATCTTTTCCCTTCTACTTTTACAGAAACAATCTGGCCATCTTTAAGTTTATTTTTTTTAGCTTCTTCTGGGCTTAGATGTATATGTCTTAAGGGAATTATGACTCCTCTTGCCATTTTTAGCTTACCCTTTTCGCCAATCAAAACCATACCAGAAGTTCCTTTTATTTTACCCGAATGACCAAAAGGAACATTTATCCCCAAATTGAAAGCATCTGTTTTTGATATCTCTAATTGAGTTTTATCGCGGATAGGAGCAATAATTCTTACTTTCTTTATCTTTCCCTTGTCGCTTTGTATTTCTACTGTTTCATTAGTAGCAAACTCCCAAGCCTGAGTTAAAGATTTTTTCTTAGTAAGTTTATAATTCTTACCAAATAATTTATCTAGATCTTCTTTAGATACATGAAGATGTCTAGCTGATATTTCTATAGGAATATTAATCATATTTATTCATTATATTGAACTTAAAGATATAAGACAAGCAAAAAACAGCCCAAGCTTAGGCTGTTCTATAATTAATCACTTTTTATTTATATATTCTGCAAATTCTGCCAACCTCGAAGCATATCCCCATTCATTATCATACCAAGCCACTACTTTAACCATATTATCCTTTACCATTGTAAGAGGTAAATCTACGATAGAAGAATAAGAATTTCCTATATAATCTGAGGAGACTAAAGGTTCTTCTGTTGCATCTAAAATACCTTTGAGAGGTTTTGTAGTAGCTGCTTTTTTAAATAATTTATTAACCTTTTCTACTGTAGTTTTTTCTTTAACCTCACAAACTAAATCTATAATAGATACTGTAGGTGTAGGAACTCTAAAAGCAATACCATCTAATTTTCCAACTACTTCAGGAATAACATATCCAATAGCAGAAGCTGCTCCAGTAGATGTAGGAATAATATTTAAAGCTGCAGCTCTTGCCCTTCTTAAGTCCTTATGCGATAAATCTAATATTCTCTGATCATTAGTATAACTATGACAAGTTGTCATAAAGCCTTTAACAATTTTAAAATTATCATTTAAAACTTTAACAACGGGAGCCAAGCAATTAGTCGTACAAGAAGCCATTGAAACAATATTTTCTTTTTTAGAATTATATTTATCTTCATTAACTCCTAAAACATAGGTGGACATCCCTTCTCCCTTACAAGGAGCTGAAATAATAACTTTTTTAGCTCCGGCTTTTAAATGTTTGGAAGCACCCTTTAAATCAGTTAAATAACCTGTGCATTCCAAAACAACATCCACTCCTAATTTTTTCCAAGGTAAGTTTTCAGGGTCTTTCTCGGAAAAAAGCTTAACTTGATCACCTATTTTTTTATTATAAGTACCATAAACAGAATCATATTTAAAAAGATGATCCAATGTCTTAACATCAATCAAGTCATTTATCGCTACCACCTGTAACTTAGGATGTTTATCTAAAATATTACGCAAAACTGATCTGCCTATTCTGCCGAAACCATTTATAGCTACTTTAATCATAAATAATAAATATTAATTATATTCCTAAAAGTTTACTAATTTTACCTTTTTCGAAACCAACAATAAACTCCCCATTTATATCGATAACAGGAACACCCATTTGTCCTGATTTCTCTATCATCTCCTCTCTAGCTTTGTCATCACTAGCTACATCTATGTCTTCAAATTCTATTTTATTGTCCTTTAAAAATTCTCTCAAGGTAAAGCAATAAGGACAAGCTGGTGTGCTAAAAACTCTTACCATATAATTAAATTTGACAGCCAGATAAACTAGATAATTCTTGAGGAGTTTTATATCCTGTTGTTTTTTCTCCTGAAATTTCCCAAGTAGGAAAACTTTCAATTCCAGCATCCTGACATTCGACTGTATTTTCCTGAGTCTCTGAATCTATGCATTCAATATAAGGAAGATACTGAGCAGCGTCTGCAAAAACTTCTTTTTCTTTTGCGCACCAAGTGCACCAAGAAGCACCGTAAAACTTATCTCCTTTCTCAGTTAAACATCTAGCTAATGATTCTAACTGTTCTCTAGTCAAACTTTCTTCCTCTTGAACATTATTAGATTCTGTTAATACTTCTTCAGTCTCCAGAACATATCCTTCTGGAAAAAGATATTTTCCGTCTTTACTAACATAAGAAGTGTATTCTGTTCCGCTTATTTCAAAAATCATCTTATAAACACTGTCTGCTTCTGCAACATCTATTAAAGAAATTTCACTCCCTTCAGGTAAAAAATTCTCATTTATAAATTTGGCTGCTTTATCTGCTGCTACATCTGAAGTTAACTCAATGCTTGTTTGATAAAAATAAAATGCAGAGAAACCGATAAAAAGACATATTACTGCTATTGATGCTGGAATAATTATTTTTTTGATTTTTTCTTTCATATTATTTATTTTAATTCATTTAATTCTTTTAATAAACCTTTAATATTTAAACCATACATTTCACACACTTCACCAATTTTCAACTTATCCATTTCCATATGAGCAAAAGCGCATCCTAAACAAGGTAATTTATATTTAACTAAAATTTCCTGAGCTTTAGGATTTTTAAGTATTACTGATAATTTTGTTTCTTTTATTATTTTTTCCATATTTATTGTGATATCCAACCTCCATCAACAACTATAGTATGACCTGTAATATATTCACTTTCATCGCTAGCTAAAAAAGCAACTGCATTAGCAATATCTTCTGGCTGTCCAATCCTTCCATAAGGGAC
>JBDRIW010000016.1:0-3682 GCA_043815465.1 Candidatus Nealsoniibacteriota bacterium
AAACACTGATTATCAATTACAGAATGCTTTGGAATGGGCAAAAGAAATTGAAGAAAAAATTAGTAAGTTAAATATAGAGATGATCGACGCCAATCAACCGCCAAAAGATATCTTTGTTCAAATTAGTAAATAATTTATAAAGTAGTCTGATCAAGACGCGTCAATTGGGAAGTCAAAAAGGTTAATTTTTAAGCAAACTGGTTCCAACATCGTTCCATAGCCCCAGCTAATATAAGATTTTATGGATAATAGAATTGTAAACAAAACAAAATCTCATTTTCTTAGTGTCTTTAGCAAAACAAAGACTGCTTATCTTTTTCTTCCGAGACACGTTGCAGAAGTTGAAAGATGGGCTAATAAATTATTAAAATCATACACTAAGGCGGATAAAGAAGTGGTTTTATTATCTGTTTGGCTTCATGATATTGGTCAGTGTATTGGAAATGAAAAAGATGACCATGCTGTAAAATCAGAAAAAGAAACATTTCTTTTCCTTCCTAAATTGAAGTTAAAACCAAAAAAGGTAAACATGGTTGCTCACTGTGTTAGGGCTCACAGATGTAAAGACGTTCAACCGGAAACTATGGAAGCTAAAATTTTAGCTACTGCAGATTCGGCAAGCCATATGACAGATATTAACTATATAGTTCATATGTCCAGCCGGCCTAAAAAATGGATTTTGGAGAAACTCGAAAGAGACTATAGAGATGTTGGTCTATCTCCTAAATTGAAAAGGGAGATGAAGCCACTCTATCAAGCATGGAAGAAGTTGTTGACTATTTTCCCTTCAGATTTTACCAAATAGGTTCCAACATAGTCCCATCCCCCTAGCTGTCATTCGTTAAGTTAGAATAACTTTATAAAGCTTTGAAATTTGACAAACTTTATAAAGTTCTGTAAAATAAATATATGACGATAAAGGACAGATTGAAAATCATTAAGAACCTTTCTAGCTTAACACAAGAAGAGCTTGCTAAAAAACTCGGGGTGTCTTTTGCTACATTAAATAGTTGGATTAATGGAAAATCGCAACCACGTAGAAAAGCAGAAATAGATATAAATAATCTTTATTCAGTTTATACTGGTCAAAAAGATATTCTGAAAGATCCTTTGACGGCAAAGAAGCAGATAATTCTGGCTAAAGCTAAAAAGCACGGAAACATTCTAAAAGAGATCATAAATAGTTCTGATATATATGATCAATTTTTACTTTCGTTAACTTATCATTCTAATAAGATAGAAGGGAGCACTTTGACAGAAGATGAAACTATGGCAATTATGTTTGATAATGTTTCTTTGCCAAACAAAGATATTATTGAACATCTGGAAGTTAAAAATCATCAAGCTGTTTTACAATATTTATTAAAATATCTTTCTTCCCCATCGTTTAAAATTAACGAAGCATTTATTCTAAAGCTTCATAGTGTTTTGATGAATGGCATAAAAAGCGATGCGGGTTCTTATAGGAATCATGGCGTACGTATTGTCGGAACTTATGTGCCGACAGCTAATTATTTGAAAGTATCCAAGTTAATGAAAGAAATAATAAAAGACATAAGTCATAAAAACAGTGATGCCATCGCCCATACCGCCAATATTCATAGTCTCTTTGAAAAAATTCATCCTTTTTCTGATGGAAATGGTAGAATAGGACGTTTGCTTATGAATGCCATGTTGCTTAGAAATAATTTGCCACCAGCTATAGTAAAACAAAAGAATAAGCGTATTTATAATAGTTGTCTTAGAAAGGCTCAGCTTAAAGAAGATTTTTTTCCTTTGGAAGATTTTCTTTGCGATTCGGTTATAGATGGTTTTAAAATTTTAGAAAGAAAATTAATAAAAAAATAAACTAAACTAAACTAAATAATTATTTTTGGTGTGATTAAGTAGAATAAAAAGGTTCCAACATAGTCCCATCCCCTCAGCTAATAAAAAAAAATCGTCTAATTGGCGATTTTTTGATAAGATAAGGATATAAAATTTAACAAATAATTTAGTTTAACTCACGATAAACACATGAAAAAACCTGAATTAATGAGTCCGATAAAAAACTGGGCAAGTTTGGAGGCATGTAAGGATTATGCAGACGCAGTTTACTTTGCTACTTCTAGTTTAAGTATGCGACAAAGATCTAATAATATCAGGTTGAATGAGTTGAAAAATTTTGTAGATAAATGCCACGAATACAAAATAAAGGCATACTTAACAGTTAATTGCGCTATTTATAATAATGATATAAAAACAGCCGAAAAGATTATTAGAAAAGCAAAAGAGGTAAAGGTTGACGCATTGATTGTTTGGGACCCTGCTGTAATAGATTTAGCTAAGAAGTATAAAATAAAATTTTTCATTTCAACTCAGGCAAATGTATGTAATTGGATGACTGCTAATTTTTATAAAAAACTAGGAGCTTCGAGAATTGTTTTAGCCAGAGAGATGACCTTGAAACAAATCAAAGAAATAAAAAAGAAAGTTAAAATTAATCTTGAGGTTTTTGTTCATGGTGCTCTTTGCTACTCAATATCAGGAAGGTGTTTGTTGTCTTCATATATACATGGCAAGTCAGCTAATTGCGGTATGTGCTATCAGCCGTGTAGAGAGAAATGGATTTTAACAAATAAAGACGGAAAGCAAGTTATAGCTTCTGGGAAATATTTTTTAAGCGCAAAAGATATATGTATGATTAAGTACGTTCCGCAACTTATAAAATTAGGGATAGATTCTTTTAAAATAGAAGGAAGAAGGAGAGACGTTAAATATATAGAAGTTGTTTCGAGATGTTATAGGGAAGCAATAGATTCATTTTTTAATAAAACTTTTACAAAAGAAAAAATTGAGAAATGGAAAAAAGAATTATCCAGTGTTTACAACAGGGGATTTTCAACAGGATTTTTTTTTGGCGTTCCTGGTAAAGAGAGAATAACTTATGATGATTCTGGGAACATATCAAAAACTAAAAAAATAAGGATTGGAGAGGTTGTACATTATTGGCCAAAAGCAAATGTCGCATCTATTAAATTAAGAGACAGGGGAATAAAAGTTGGAGAAAAAATAATAATAGAAGGAACAAAAACTTTTATTGAACAAGAGGTAGATTCTATTCAAATTGATGGAAAAGATATTAAGAAAGCAAAAAAAGGAGATAATATCGGCATAAAAACAAAAAGTATGGCAAGAAAAGGTGATAATATTTTTATAATAAGAAAGAAATAATGGCTCGGTTTTCGCAGTAGGGGATTTTTGATAGGATTTAGGTGTAAGAAGTAGTTCTATTGGCTCATGTCGACAATAAAGACAGCTATTCTAAAAAAGATAATCCGGACGAATATTGTCGTAGAATTAATATTTATAAAAAGTTCCAATATAGTCCCATCTCCCCAACAAATTAAGTTTTAAAGGTTGCCAAGGGGGCGGTTTTTTTGGGTAAAAGGATTGACTTTTCAACTTAATATAATAATATAAAGAAAATCGTAGTTCTTAATAAATATGGAGGTAATTATTATGAGTCTTGCTGTAGTTTGCGAAAAAGCAGTAAAAGAAAATCATGCTAAAGTAGTTTTTGGTTCAGTAATTCAATTAACTGGTTCAATTGACCAAGAAAAGCTTCGTCAACTTGAAGAAGATTATGGGGCTGCGATAGAAGCTAGGTTTAGTGAACGTAGAAAAAAAGAGATAAAAGCCT
>JBDRIW010000017.1:0-4723 GCA_043815465.1 Candidatus Nealsoniibacteriota bacterium
TTTCTTCTTCCAAATTTATTTTAAATTTACTTTTAACTTTCTTTTTTATTAAAAAAATTAACTTTTTTACATCTTTTTCTGTCGCATTTTTAAAATTAACAATAAAATTAGCATGTTTATCAGAAATTTTTGCTCCACCAATTGATTTTCCTTTTAGACCACACTCCTCTATTAGCTGAGCTGCGGTAAGAGAAGATGAAGAAGAAAATTTATTTCCTTTGCCTAATTTAGCGGAAAAACCTTTAGGATTTTTAAAAACAGAACCAGCAGATGGATAATTTAATGGTTGGGCTGTATTTTTATAAATTATATAATTTTTTATCTTATCTTTTATTTTATTTTTTAATTTAGGTTTAAGTTTTAAAATTGCAGAAACAATTATAAGATTATTTTTTTTCTTAAACATACTATTCCTATAAGAAAACTTACAATCTTTCTTTTTTATAATTATTATTTTATTTTTTTTGATATCAAAAACATTAACTTCTTTAATAATGTTTCCCATGGACATTCCAAATGATCCTGCATTTCCATAGATAGCTCCACCAACAGTTCCAGGAATACCAATTGACCATTCTAATCCAGATAATCCAAAATTTACTGTTTTATTAACCAACTCAGCCAAAGTAAAACCAGCTCCAACAATAATTTCATTATCTTTTTTCTTAAAGCTTTGAATATCAATTTTAATAACTAAACCTTTTAACCCTTTGTCGGGAACTAAAATATTACTCCCCCTCCCTAAAACAAAAAAAGACAACTTTTTTCTTTTTGCCTCATTTATAGAATCAATTAAATCTTTTTCAGTCTTTGCAGAAAAAAAATACTCTGCCACTCCGCCAATCTTAAAGGTATTATAATTTTTTAGAGAAACGTTTCTTTTAAAATTCATTAACCAAGTTTTTATTTATAAATTTGATGAGATAAATCTCTTTTCAAATTTCGCTTCTGTTCACAGAAACTTACCTAGATGGGCCAAGAGCGTTAACTCCAACTAAGTTTTTAAGTGAGTACTGCCTCCTGGCCCAACTTAAGTATACAGGAAGTTTTTTATGTCCTCAAGGAGTAAGCCCACTTCGACTGGCGAAGATCGAAAAGAAATGATAATTTCTTTGAGTAACAAAACGAACCCCGCTCGAGAGGGGTTCGCAACTTAGTAGAGTCCCTTACAGGATACTCACTTATCAAATAATACCAGATTATTAACAATTTGTCAAGCACGAAGTCCTCTTTTTAGAGGACGAGTCGAAAAGAGAGCGAAACTCTCTTTGAGTATGCGCACACCTATTGAGGCAGATCATTTATAAATTTTAATAACTCATCTTTAAATTCTGACTTAAGATCAATAGCCGCTTGGGCCATTTCTCTAGCTTTATCATATTGTCCTAAATTAGCATAGGCTACTGCTATTCCGCCTCTAAGTTGGGCGTTATTAGGCTCTAGGGCCATTGCTGTAGTATATAGGGAGATTAACTCCTGATTATTACCTAATTCTTGATTAACAGATATAGCTTTAATTAAATCGCTAGGATTATTTATCCAACTAGAACCTCTATCTCTAGCAGCTTGCATAGCTTCCCAAGCTAATTGATTTTCGCCAACAACTCTATAAATCATCCCCAGATACCAATAAGGAACATCGAACATTGGTTCTAAATCTATAGATTGTCGCATATAACCAATGGCCCCTTCTTTATTTCCTTTATAAAGTTCGTTCTGAGATAATTCCCAATATACTTGTTGATTTCTAGGACTTAATTCTTTCCCTTTATTTAAGGTTTCTTCTGCTAAAACAAGTGCTTCTTCATTCTTTGTAAAATTATAAAGATTATTATATTGCTTTCCTAAAACCAAATATAATCTAAAATCATTTGGAGATTTTTCTATAGCCTTTTTCATCTCTGCTTCTGCTAAATTAAAACCTTCTCCCAATAATTCTCTATCAACGTCTTCAGAAAAAGACAAATTAGACATCTTTCTAGAAAATTGTTCAGCTCCCTCTATAAGACCTATCGGAGAATTATTAATAGCTTTTATAAATGTAATTATAGATTCTTCTAAGGGTAAACTTAAGGCCTTAACAAGATAAGTTGAAGATTGAGCTGGTTTTATATTTCCAAAGTAAATAGTAATTAATGTAATAATTATTAAGAAAGCTGAAATAAAAGAATATGATTTATTGTTTTTAACTTCTTCAATTTCTTCTTCTCTATTACTATCCATTAAAAAATATATAAAAGAGAAAGAAATAAATAATATCATATAACTAGAAATCATATCAAAGACCCAAAGATCTTGAGCTAGATAGGTAGCTAATAAGCCAATCATACCTAAGGGCAAGATTATATTTTTTTTATTTACCACTCTAAAACAAAGCTTCAATAAACCAATAACCGCTACGATAAAAATCATTAAATAACTCAATAATCCTATAATCCCTGACGCAACCATGGTATCAAGAATAACATTGTGGGCTCTGTCATACCAAATATCGTTAGTTAAAGGGAGAGAGGGATCATAATATTTAACAAAAGCAACATTGAAATTATCATCTCCCCATCCAAGCCATGGCTTTTCTTTCCACATATCAAAAGACATACTCCAAATAACTTGTCTAGATTGCCAACTACTTGATTGTGAAATTTCAGTAACTTTTGTTTTAAATAAATTGGTTTGAGAAAATGCTATTCCTCCCAATAATAAAATTGCCACCAAAGTAATCGATATCTTTTTTAAGATTTTGTTCCCAGAAATAAATGAATAACATAAGAAATAAGTAAAACCTAACAAAAATATTCCTCCAATAAAAGCTCCTATTGCTCCTTGAGTAGGTTCTGCGGGAGGAGACAATAATAACCAAAGTATTGGAATTAAAAGAATTCCATAAAAAACCTTCCACCATCCTTTTTTTGTGAATAAAAGAACGAGAGCAAAGAATATATTAAAAATGATATAAGCTGACATAAAAGAGGTATTGCCAAGAGTTCCTCCTCCTCTAGAGGAAGGATCTGTAGCATTAAATACATAAAAAGCTAAAATCACTCCAACTAATATAGAAACAGTTAATATTCTTTCCCAATACTTCTTTTCTCTAAAAACACTAGTTAAAACCATAAAAAAGGCAAAAAGATGAATAAAGGTTAAAACTCCTGTCATTCTTTCAAAAGTACTCCAAAAACTCCTAATAAAGTTTTCTCCCAAAATAGCTGATATTATAGTAACAACTAAAAACCCTAAAACGCTCCATGATAACCAATTCATTTTAGGTCTATATTTTTGATTAGTAGTAATAAGTAAAAGATAAGCTATCAAGATAACATCTACTAATATTCTAAAAAATATTGTTTTAGGAACAACATAAGGAAAAAAGAACTCCTTATTTATTATTAAAGGAGTAAATAAAATTAGATAAGTCCCCCATTGAATAATAGAAAAATAAATCTTTTCTAGCTTTGTTTTCTTTTCCAAAGGATCAACATAAGAAACTGTTTCTCCCTGATAGTTATTCTTTTCTTGTTTTTCTCTAGATTTTTTTCCCATACATTAATTTTTATACATTGGTATAATTATTTTTAAATTCTTGACTATTTCTTCTTTGTTCCCCATGATAGCTATTTTCTTCAATTCATTCAAATAATTATTTAATTTATTTTCATCTACAGCTGAAAGTTTAGCCATAAATATTTTTTTGTTAACAGTAGAAATAGTTCCTTCTTCTGCAGTTAATAATTCTTCAAATAGCTTTTCTCCTGGACGAAGATTAGTAAATACAATAGGCATATCTTCATCTGCTTCAAAGCCAGCTAATTTAATAAGATCTTTAGCTAAGTCCATTATTTTAACAGGATTTCCCATATCTAAAACAAATACTTCTCCACCTTGTCCCATCGCTCCAGATTGCATAACTAATAAACAAGCTTCAGAAGTAATCATAAAATATCTTTTCATGTCTGAATGGGTAATTTTAACTGGACCTCCTCTCTTTATTTGTTCTCTAAAAATAGGTATTACACTTCCTCTACTTCCTAAAACATTACCGAATCTAACTGAAATAAACTTAGTAGAATTCTTTTGATTAAACACCTGACAAATCATTTCACAAACCCTCTTTGTCGCTCCCATAACAGAACTTGGATTAACAGCTTTGTCAGTACTAATAAATACGAACCTATCAACTTTATAATTTAAAGCAGTTGAAACTAAATTTAAAGTTCCAAATACATTATTTTTTACTGCTTCTTCTGGATATTCTTCCATTAAAGGTACGTGCTTATAAGCTGCGGCATGAAAAACTATATCAGGCTTATACTGTTCAAAAATCTTATTTATTTTATCTTTATCCTGAATATCTGCTATTAAAGAAACTGTTTTAACATTTGGGAAATCTTCATTCAAATCACCTGAAATATTAAATATTCCTGTCTCATCTTGATCTAGTATCAATAAAAGAGATGGATTTATTTTTGCCACCTGTCTACATAACTCAGAACCAATAGACCCTGCCGCTCCAGTAATTAATACTTTTTTATTCTTTAAAAAATCATTTATAGCTTTTTCATCTAAAACAATAGGATCTCTTTTCAATAAGTCTTTCATCTCTAAATCTTCTAACATATCCATCCCCACTCTTGTTTTCCCACTAATAACATCCTCCATAGCTGGAATTATTTTAATCTTCTTTAAATTAGCTCTTCTTCCTATATCCACTGCTCTTTTAATAGCT
>JBDRIW010000018.1:0-13241 GCA_043815465.1 Candidatus Nealsoniibacteriota bacterium
TATAGAAGTTGAAACAGACGGATCAATAACACCTGAAATCGCATTTATTAAAGCTACTGAAACCTTAATTCATCATTTCTCCTTATTCGCAGATAGTTTTCAGGAGAAGATGCAAGAAGAAGAAAAAGCAGCTGCTAAAGCTTTAGCTCCCAAAAAAGAGAAGAAGAAAGTAGCTCCTGCAAAAAAGAAAGAAGCCAAGAAATCTACGAAGACTAAAGCTAAACCAAAGAAGAAAAAATAATGAGAAAAAGGATTAAAGGAAGAAAGCTTAATAGAGAAAGAGATCAAAGAAAGGCACTTTTAAAATCAGTTGCCCAGGCTCTTATCTTGAAAGAAAAAATAAATACTACATTGGCCAAAGCCAAGGAAGTTTCTTCTTTTGTTGAAAAAAAGATAACGCATGCCAGAAAGGGAGACATTGCTTCTAGAAGATTGTTATCTAAATATTTCACTGATAAAATAGTAAATAAATTAATTACAGAAATAGGACCAAGATATAAAGATAGAAAGGGGGGATATACCAGGATTATAAAATTAGGTCCCAGAAAGGCTAACGCAGCTAAGATGGCTGTCTTGGAATTAGTTAAATAATATGGAAACAAAGACACACACAATAGATGCAGAAGGAAAAATATTGGGAAAGTTGGCTGTAGAAGTTTCTCTTTTATTAAGAGGAAAAGATAAGGTAGGATATGCACCCTATAAAGATATGGGAGATGTTGTTATTATCAAAAATGTAGAGAAGATGAAGTTTACTGGTAAGAAATTAGCTCAAAAAACATATTATAGACATTCAGGATATTTAGGGAGTTTAAAAGAAACTGTCTTGGAAGATTTATTAAAAAAGAAACCCAATGAGGTTTTAAGAAAAGCTGTTGTTGGAATGCTTCCAAAGAATAAATTAAGTCATAAATTGATAAATAGGTTAAAATTCCAATAATATATGCCAAAGACTATTACCACAAAAGAAAAGCCAAAGACAGTTAAAAAGCCTATAGTAGCTAAAAAACCTATAGAAAAAAAGGCAAAAGTTGCTAGGAAGTCTTTGAGATATATAGAAGAGATTGGAAGAAGAAAAACAGCTACAGCTAGAGTTAGGATTTATCCTAAGAGTGGTGAGAAAGAGAATTTGATAAATGGGAAAACTCCTGAAAAATATTTCCCAACAAAAGAATTACAAGGAACTATATATTCTCCTTTCGAAAAATTAGACTGTGTAGGAAAATTTGAATTCACAGTTGTTGTTAAGGGTGGGGGAATTAACTCTCAAGCAGAAGCAGTAAGGCATGGAATATCTAAAGCTTTAACTACTCATGATCCTGAAAATAGGATAAGACTAAAGTCAACTGGATATTTAACTAGGGATCCTAGAATGAGAGAAAGAAAGAAATTTGGTTTAAAGAGAGCAAGACGTGCTCCTCAATGGTCTAAACGATAATCTTCTTTTCAAATATATATTTTGATATGTTTAATTTATCAAATCTGATAGACAAGTTTTATTTAGACAAACATAACGATAGAGATCAGAAGCATTTTTATGTTACAGATGCTGGCAGGTGTGCCAGGTCTCTTTTTTTTAAGTTTAAGAATGCTCCTAAGGCAGATATGGAGCCTCATATTCTTAGATTGTTTGACCATGGAGATCATATGCATCAATTGATTATGAAACCTCTTTTTGGTATGAGAGATGTCCATGTTGTAGCTTCGGAAGTAAATATTCCTCCTCAGGAGATTATTTCGGGCAGAGCAGATGCTATCCTTTCTGACGGAAAGACTATGTATGTTTTAGATATTAAAAGTACAAACAGTATGCTTTTTGATAAGATGACAGAGCCTAAGGAAGAGAATGTAGATCAGATTCAAATGTATTTACATTATCTTGATGTACCAAAAGGTATTCTTCTTTATGTAAATAAAAATACCCTTGCCTTAAAAGAGTATATGGTAGATTACGACAAAAAGAGAGTATTAAGTCTTTTAAAACATTTAAAAGATACAAAGAAGAAAATAGATTCTGATATTGTCCCTGATAGAATAGATTCTTATCCTGAGAATTGGCAATGTAGATATTGCCAGTTTAAAAGTCTTTGTGTTATGGCTAATTCAGGAGAACTTCCTTGGGCTGATTTTAAAAAGAAGATAGAATTAAGGGAGAAGAGTGTCAGAAATAAATAGATTATTTTCACTTAAATAATATAGTTTCTTTTCATTCTCATTCCAGAGTATTTCTGGATTTTTTGTTTTTATAATATTTATTATATTTAAAATATCTCTGTTATCTATCTCTGTTATTTTTATATTATTATCTGTAGAAAAGATTATATGATCAGATTTAATCCACCAGCAGTCATTTATACTATTAGATAATCTTAATAAAATCATTGTTTCTCCTTCGTTTTTCTTTGGGACTATACTATCGCTCAAGAAAAATATAGATATTTCATGTTCGGTAAAATATAAAAGTTTTTTGTGATCTTGAGAAATTCTAATTTCTTTCACTGAGTCTGCTATTTTTTCAAATGATTCTGAATTAGGAGATTTAACAGACAATATTTCTCCATTTTTTTCAAAGGTGTAATTGTTATATGTATATTCTTTAATTTGATTTGGAGATTCAATTTCAGTTAAAGAAAGCGGGGTTTCTTCTGGATTAAATATAAAATATCTTTTCTTTTTAGCTATCTCAGTTTCTAATATTAAATCAGAAGAAGTGGCAGAAAATATTATATTTGTTAATTTAGCTCCTTTGGAATAGATATCACTCTCTCTAAGTAATTCTGTTTCTTCCTTAGAGTCATAGAATTTTAAAATCCATTCACTTGTTGTAGCTTTTTTAAATATTATATTTTTTTCGGGAGTGAACCAAATATCTTCTATTTCTTCTATTAAGGGATTAAAATTAAATTCTTCTGGGAATAGTAATATACTTTTTCCTTCTGTAACTTCTTTCTCTTTTATTTCTAAAGTTTTTTTCCAAGGTTGGTATCCTGTTTTATTAACTTCTACCTCGTATTTTCCAGGCAATAAATTTTCTATTAAAACTGAACCAAATAGAAAATCAGTCTTTTCTTCTAATTTTCCATTAATATATATATCAGCTTGTCTGGGAGCAGCTTTAATAAAGATTCCTCCAGTTTGGGTTATTAGTTTTTCTCCTTTTTCTGGATTTAGGTTCAAACGGTATCCCTGAGAGTATAAAATGGTTGAAGGGCCTCCTATCATAAATAGAAAGAAGAATATAAAAAATATGGTTGTTCTAGTCTTTTTAATCATTTCCCCTATATATTATAGGAAAAATGTTTATTATTCAAGGTTGACAAATTAGTGTAAATTAGGTAAACTATATTTAGCTTTCTTTAGTTTAATTAAGCCAAACTTAAGAAAAATTTAAAATATGATGGAGGAAATAAATGTTGAACGAAGAAGAGGCCAGGAAATTATATTCGGACGGGAAATATCGTAATATCGTGAATCAGATAAAAGAGGATGATTTAGACGCCAAGTTAGTAGAAGATGCTAAGCTTATGGATATTCTAGCCTGGGCACAGCATCAGCTTGGGGAGTACGAGTTAGCGTACCAAATTTTTTTGGGTCTAACATTTCTATACTCTTCAGATACAGAGGTCGGAGAGTCTTCAAGGCGTGGAGCGGCTCATGCTGTTTTGCAGGAGTTGGGAGATGTTGAGAGAGCGGACGCTTTCCTTCAGGAAATTCCAGACAGTATGTCTAAGCAGAATGTGAGGATGAATATTTTCCTTATTGCTGCCAGAAAAGGAATTAGAATACCATTTAAAAAAATTATTTCGATGGTGTTAATGGCGGTGAATTCTTTCTCTGGTGATGTGGTTAATGCCCACATCGTAAATAATGGAGGACTTGCCTTGTATGAGGCCAGGAGACATTTCAAGAGTAAAAAATTACTTTTGGAAATTACTGAGCTTTTGGAAGTAGCTTTCATTATGTACAACATAGCTGGAGCCGCTGACAATCATTTAGCCGGTCTGTTATATAGAATCTCTTTGGTTTTTGAAACTTTTGGAGATTCTAAAAGAGCCCTTCAGTCTCTAAGGAAATCTGTGAAGATTTGGAGAAAGCTGGTGTCTTCTCAAGGAGGAGAAAGATATCAGAATAATCTGAAAAACACTATTTCCAAGATGGAATTGTTGAGCAAATAACAACAGTTTTATTTATGCCCATCCGGCAAAATCGGGTGGGTATTTTTATTTGTCAAAAGGCAACAATTAATATAGAATAAAATCATTATGGTAAGAAAAATAGGTATAGATTTAGGTACCGCTAACTCTTTGGTTTTTGTCCCTAAAAAGGGGATAATCTTACAAGAGCCATCTGTTGTAGCCGTTTCTTTAGATGAGAATAGGATTTTAGCTGTGGGAGAAGAAGCAAAAGAAATGACTGGCCGTACCCCTGATACAATTAGAGTTTATAGACCATTAAAAGATGGAGTTATTGCTGATTTTAGAGTAACTCAAGCAATGCTAGCATATTTTATAAATAAAGCCTGTGGTTTTTGGAAAATATTTAAACCAGAATTAATGATTGGAGTACCAGCAGGAATTACTTCTACTGAAAAAAGAGCAGTTATAGAAGCTGCAATGAACGCTGGAGCTAAGCAAGCTTTTTTAGCTAAGGAACCTATTCTAGCTGCTATTGGAGCTTCTATTCCCATTAGTTCATGTTCTGGTAATATGATTGTTGATATTGGAGGTGGAACTTCTGAGATAGCCGTTATCTCTCTAGGCGGAATAGTAACTTGTAATTCTTTGAGAGTTGGAGGAGATAAAATGGATATAGCTATATCAGATTATATTAAGAAAAAATATAATCTAGCTATAGGAGAACAAACCGCAGAAGAGATTAAAGTTAAAATAGGGACAGCCTTACCAGAGAAAGAAGAAAAGAAAATTGAAATCAGAGGAAGGGATTTAGTATCAGGATTACCAAAAACTATTAAGATTTCTTCTAATGAAATATCAGAAGCTACACACGATATTATTAGTGAAATAATTCATGCTATTAAATTAGTTTTAAGAGATACACCTCCAGAATTGTCAGCTGATATAATTGATAAAGGAATGATATTATCTGGTGGGGGAGCATTGATCAAAAATTTACCAGAAAGAATATCTCAAGAAACTGGAGTTCCTTGTTTTCTAGCAGAAGATCCTTTACTCTGTGTAGTAAAGGGAACAGGAATAGTTTTAGATAATTTGGATGCTTATAAAAAAAGTATAATGTCAAAAAAATGATCATAGGCCATAAGAAACAATGGCAATTTTTGAAAAATATATCTGAGAAAGGAAATATTTCACATGCTTTCTTATTTTCAGGACAGGATAAATTAGGAAAGAAAAAAGTGGCGATGGAATGGATTTCTTTTTTGTTCGGAGAAGATATAGAAAAAAAGATTCATCCTGATTTTACGATAATAGAACCTTTAGAGAAAGAGATTAAAATAGGACAGATAAAAGAATTAATTAGAAATTTATCTTTAAAACCTTATATTGCTCCCTTAAAAGCAATCATTATAGATAAAGCTCATTTGATGAATTCAGAGGCACAATCAGCTCTTTTAAAAACATTAGAAGAGCCTAAGGGGAATACATTATTAATTTTAGTGAGTGAAGAGCCAGATCGTCTTTTGTCTACTATTACTTCTAGGGTTCAAACAGTTAAATTTTATCCAGTAGGTGTAGAAGAAATAAAAAAAGGAATTGGAAAGGAGGGAATAGGGTCAGAAGAAATAATTAATATATCTTTAGGTAGTCCGGGGCAGGCGTTAGATTTAACTTTAGATAATGAGAAAAAAATAGAGTTTGATAAAAAGATTAAAGAAATAGACAATCTTTCTAAATCAGATTTATGTCAAAGATTCGAATATGTTAAAACCATAACAGAAGATTCAGTAGATTTAAAAGAAATTTTTAAAATATGGACATTTTATTTTAGAAATATCTTAATAGCTAAATTGTCAGGGAAAGAAAAAGATAATTATTCTTTCAAAAAACTTAATAAAATATTATATTCAATTCAATCAGCTGATTATTTAATATCCAATACAAATGTTAATTCAAGGTTACTTTTAGAAACATTAATGATAGAAATTTAAAATGTATAAAGAAATATTACAAAGAGTACAACCAGAAATAGATAAAACTATCGCTTTTTTAGAGAGAGAATTTACTAAAATAAGAACTGGAAGAGCTAATCCTTCTTTAGTAGAAGATGTTGTTGTTGATTGTTTTGGAGAAAAATTTCCCCTAAAACAATTAGCTGCTATTTCTATTCCAGAACCAAAACAAATTCTTATTCAACCTTGGGACAAATCTTATGTTGAAGGAATAATGGCGGCTCTAGCTAAAACAGGAGTAGGAGCTAGTCCAATAATGGACAAAGATTCAATTAGAATAAATCTTCCAACTTTGAATGAAGATTATAGAAAAGAACTTCAAAGAATTATTTCAGAAAAACAGGAGGAGGCTAGAAAGACAATACGACATTGGAGAGAAGATGCTTGGTCAGAAATTCAGGAAAAGAGTAAAGCTGGAGAAATAAGAGAGGATGATAAATTTAGAGGAAAAGATGATCTTCAAAAAATAATAGATGAAGCAAATAAAAAGGTAGAAGAAATCGGAGAAAGGAAAAAGAAAGAAGTTTTAGAATGATATGATAACAATTATTATTACAATAGTATCTATAATAGGATTGCTCACTCTTCATGAACTTGGCCATTTTTTAATAGCAAAATATTTTAAAATAAAAGTAGAAGAATTTGGTATTGGTTATCCTCCAAAGATATTTGGTAAAAAAATAGGGGATACTATTTATTCTTTAAATTGGTTGCCATTTGGGGCTTTTGTTAGAATACCAGGACCAGATGGTGAAGGAGAAGATACAGAAGATTCTAAAAATTATGAAGGAAGACCAGCTTGGCAGAAAGCTGCAGTTTTACTAGGAGGAGTGGTTTCTTTTTGGATAATAGCAGCTATTCTTTTAACTGCTGCTTTTTCGATAGGTGTTCCTAGGTCAATTTCTGACACAGAAACAGAGAATTTAATGAATGTAAAAGTTCAAATATTGGCTACTTCTCCAGATTCACCAGCTGAGGAAGTAGGATTGAAATCAGGAGACGCAATAGCAGGGTTTAAGATTGGAGACTTAGTAGTTCCAGTTGAAACAGTTCAAGGAGTTCAGGATTTTACTAAAGAGTATAAAGGAGAAGAAGTTATTATTTTAATTAATAGAGGAGAAGAATCTTTTGAAGCTTCTTTGGTTTTAAGATCTGATCCACCTGGAGAAGAAGGACCTTTAGGGGTAATGATAGTAAGAACAGCTGATCAATCTTATTCATGGAAAGAAGCTCCTATGCTAGGAATTAAAGCGACAGGAGATTTAACAATTCAGGTTGTTATGGGTTGGGCAACTGTTTTAAAAAGTTTATTTACTGGAGGAGGAGTACCTGATGGAGTTCAATTTATAGGTCCTATCGGAATAGGTTCTTTATTAAATCAGGCAGCTAAAATAGGTGTTAATTATTTTCTTCAATTTATAGCGATGCTTGCTATTTATTTAGCAGTTTTGAACATACTTCCTATCCCTGCCCTAGATGGAGGAAGATTAGTTTTTTTAGCTATTGAAAAGATTAAAGGAAGTCCTCTTAATAAAAAGGTAGAACAGAGGATAAATAGTACAGTATTCTTTATTCTTTTGTTATTAATGGCTTTTGTTACAATAAAAGACGTAACTAACTTATTTTAAAATGAAACAATCTCAATTATTCACAAAAACTTTGAAGGAAGCTCCGAAAGAAGAAATAAGCATTAATGCAAAGCTTCTGACTAGAGGAGGATATATAGATAAACTAATGACTGGAGTGTATTCTTATTTGCCTTTGGGATTATTAGTTTTAAAGAATATTGAAGGAATAATAAGAGAAGAAATGCAGAAAGTGGGAGGACAAGAAGTTTTTCTTCCAGGTCTTTTACCTAAAGAGCCTTGGCAAAAAACAGATCGTTGGAAATATCCTGAAATGTTTAAAATAGAAAATAGATCAGGTAAGGAATTTTCTCTAGGCTGGACACACGAAGAGATAATAACTCCTTTGGTTCAAAAGTTTATTCAGTCTTATAAAGATTTGCCTGTATATGTTTATCAATTTCAAAATAAGTTTAGAGATGAATTAAGATCTAAATCTGGTCTCTTGAGAGGGGTAGAGTTTATGATGAAAGATTTATATTCCTTTCATTTAGATGAGAAAGAATTGGATGACTTTTATTCTAAAATGATTAAAGCTTATTTCCAAATATTTAAAAGATGTGGTTTAGAAAAAGAAACATTTTTAACAATAGCCTCAGGAGGATTTTTTACAAAATATTCTCATGAATTTCAAACAGTTACCCCCTTTGGAGAAGATGAAATATATTTCTGCGCTAAATGTAAAATAGCTGTAAATAAAGAAATAATAGAAGAGGAAAAGAATCAATGTCCTAAGTGTAAAAATACTAAATTAGAAGTTAAAAAATCAATAGAAGTTGGTAATATATTTAAATTAAAAGACAGATTTACAAAAGCTTTTGATTTTAAGGTGAAAGATGAAAAAGGCAAAGAAAAAGAAATATTAATGGGTTGTTATGGGATTGGATTGGGTAGGTTAATGGGTACTATAGTAGAGATCCATAATGATGAAAATGGAATTATTTGGCCAGAAGAGATAGCTCCATTTGAATATCATTTAATTCCAATAGGAGGGAATGACATATTTAAAAAAGCTGAAAAAATATATCAAGATTTGCAGAGCCAAGGAATTAAAGTATTATATGACGATAGAGAAAAGTCTATTGGCGAGAAGCTTACTGATGCAGATTTAATAGGCATTCCTAATAGATTGGTAGTTAGCAAAGATACTCTTTCTAAGAATGCCTTTGAATTAAAAAAGAGATTTAATAATAAAATATCTTTAGTAAAACTGAACCAAATTTAAAAGATAGTATGATTAGTATAATAAATAAATTACTTTCTTATTTTTCAGAAGATGTAGGCATAGATCTAGGTACTGCTAATTCTTTGGTTTATATGAAAGGTAAAGGGATCATAATTACTGAGCCTTCCGTAGTGGCAATTAATAAGAAAACAGGACAAGTTTTAGCTATTGGTCAGGAGGCAAAGAAGATGGTTGGAAGAACTCCAGCCTATATTGTCGCTACTAGACCTCTTGTTTCTGGAGTAGTTTCAGATTTTGAAGTTACAGAGCAGATGTTAAGGTATTTTATTGAAAAATCTCATAAAAAAAGATATCTAATAGGGCCAAGACCAAGAGTGGTTGTTGGTCTTCCTTGTGGGGTTACAGAAGTAGAAAAGAAAGCAGTGAGAGATGCAACTAGGAATGCAGGAGCTAGAGAAGTATTCTTAGTAGAAGAACCAATGGCAGCTGCTATCGGAGCTAGGTTGCCAGTTCAGGAAGCTGGAGGTAATTTTATTGTTGATATTGGAGGTGGAACTACAGAGGTTGCAGTTATATCTTTGGGAGGAATAGTAATAGCAAAGAGTTTAAGAATTGCTGGAGATAAATTAAATGAAGATATAATTAATTTTGCTCAAAATGAATATAAATTATTAATTGGAGAAAGAACCGCAGAATCTTTAAAAATAGGAATAGGTTCAGCCTATCCCCTGAAAGAGAAAAGACAGTTGCCTATGAGAGGAAGAAATTTAGTAACAGGATTACCAGAAGAGATATTAGTTTCAGATGAGGATATAAGAAAGGCTATGGAAAAATCTATAAAGCAAATAGTAGCTGAGATTAAAACTGCAGTGGAAGAAACTCCGCCAGAATTATTAGCTGATATTATGGCTTCCGGAATTTTTTTAGCTGGAGGAGGATCTCTTTTGAGAGGACTAGATACTTTAATCCAAAAAGAAACAAAAATAATTACTAAGATTATAGAAGACCCAATGACTGCTGTGGCTAGGGGAGCCGGCATGATATTAGAGAACTTAGATGACTTAAAAGATGTTTTAGTAGAAACAGAGACACTGGGTCCTTTAAGATAAAAAATATGATATCTAAAGAGGAGGTAAAGCATATAGCTAAATTAGCCAGATTGGGAATAACGGATAAAGAGATAGTAAAATATCAGAAGGACTTATCTTCTATTTTAGATTACATAGAAAAACTTGAAAAAGTGGATGTTTCAGGAGTGGAGCCAACGAGCCACCCTTTTTTTGTTGAGAATATTGTTAGGAAAGATGAAATTTTAAATAAAAAAGATACAGGCAAACTTAGAGATATGGCACCTGATAAAAAAGATAATTACATTAAGGTAAAATCTATTTTAAAATGAATCTTGTAGAATTAACAATAGAACAATTAGCCAAAGGTTTTAGAAAAAAGGAATTTTCTGCTGTGGATGTGTGTAAGGCTTATCTAGATAAAATTAAAAAAGACAATAAAGATATCTTTGCGTATTTATTAGTGGATGAAAAGGGAGCATTAGCTCAAGCCGAGGAAGCAGATGGATTAATTTCTAAAAATAAAGCATTGGCTTTAACTGGCATTCCAGTTGCTGTAAAAGATAACATATTAGTAGAGGGGTTAAAGTGTACTGCTGCCTCTAAGATGTTAGAAAATTATGTAGCTCCATATAATGCTACTGTTATAAAAAAGTTAAAAGAGCAAAGGGCAGTTATTCTTGGCAAAACTAATATGGATGAATTTGCTATGGGATCTTCTACGGAAAATTCAGCCTTTGGGCCAACTAGAAATCCTGATGATTTAAGTAGAGTTCCAGGAGGATCTTCTGGGGGATCAGCAGCAGCTGTGGCTGACAATATGGCTGCATTTGCCCTAGGATCTGACACAGGAGGCTCCATACGTCAGCCAGCTGCTTTCTGTGGAGTAGTAGGGTTAAAGCCTACATATGGGAGTGTTTCTAGATATGGGTTAATAGCATTTGCTTCATCCCTAGATCAAATAGGTATTTTAGCTAAAACAGTAGAAGACGCTAAAATAGTGTTTGAGGTAATATCTGGAAAAGATCCAATGGATTCTACTTCTATGGATTTACCTTCTACGAAAGAGAATTTTAGTTTAAAAGGTATGAAGATTGGTATTCCTAAAGAGTACTTTGTTAAAGGAATTGATGCTAAAATAGAAAAAGAAGTAAAAGCAGCTATTAAAAAGTATGAGAATATGGGGGTCAAGATAGAAGAGATTAGTTTACCTCATACAGAGTATGCACTAGCAGCTTATTATATTATTAATCCTTCTGAAGCTTCAGCTAACTTGGCTAGATTTGATGGAATAAAATATGGATCTAGTGCCAAAGAAGCAAAAGATTTATTAGATGTTTATTTAAAAACAAAGGGAGAAGGATTTGGTTCAGAAGTAAGAAGAAGAATAATGCTTGGAACTTATGCTTTGTCTTCTGGTTATTATGAAGCTTATTATTTAAAAGCTCAGAAGGTAAGAAGTTTATTGAAAAAAGATTTTGAAAAAGCTTTTGAAAAAGTGGATGCCATATTTACTCCCACGTCCCCAATATTTCCGTTTAAGATAGGGGAGAAAACATCAGATCCTTTATCAATGTATTTAGTAGATATTTATACTGTTTCCGTTAATCTGGTTGGCTTACCAGCTATATCTATACCAATAGCTAATGTTGATAATTTGCCAGTTGGTCTCCAGATAATTGGAAAACCCTTTGAAGAATCAAAATTATTTAATCTAGGAAAAGCTTTCAATGGAGAATATTAGTCAAGAAACATTATCTTTTCTTTTTAACCCTTCTGGACAGGTGTGGTTTGAGATGATAAGAACAGTTTTTTTAGTAATTAGTTTCATATTAATAGTAGGGATAATTTATGTTTTAATGAAGGGTAATTATTTAAAATTCCGTTTTTTTGAAGACATGTCAGAGTTTTTAACCTTTAAACCAAGTGGAGTAAGAAAGCTTGTTAAGGTTTGGAATAAAGTTGAAGCAAAACTAGATAGTGGACTAGAATCAGAATATAAATTAGCGGTAATAGAGGCAGATTCAATCTTAGATGATGTCTTAAGAAGAATGGGGTATAGGGGAGAGAACTTAGCAGAAAGATTAGCTAACTTAACTTCTGCTACTTTGCCAAATATAGAAAAACTCAAAGAAGCTCATCAGTCTCGTACTAATATTTTACATAATCCTGATCAGGGTCTTTCTTTGGATGAGGCCAAAAAAATATTAGATATTTTCAAAAAATCGTTAGAAAATATACAAGCTTTCTAAAATAATAATAATTTAGAATGGTTGACTTCAGGGTTAAAATAAACTAAAATTGAACAGTATTCATCGCGGGGTGGAGAAGTAGTATCTTGCGAGGCCCATAACCTTGAGACACCGGTGCAATTCCGGTCCCCGCAACAAGTTTTAGCCGGCGTAGCTCAGTGGTAGAGCAAAATGTTCATAACGTTGAGGTCACAGGTTCGAACCCTGTCGCCGGCATAAGATGCCAATTTGTAAAAAGTTAAATACGAAGTTTTTTAAAATCTGGACGTCAGAAATGGTTTATGTTTTAGGATTTTTTATTGCTGACGGAACAATGATAAAAAATAAAAGGGGAGCACATTTCATAGAATTTGATACAATAGATAAAGAATTGTTGTGGAAAATTAGAAAGTCTTTAAAGTCTAACCATAAAATTAGTGTTAGAAATAGATCGGACAAGTGGGCAACTTCTTATCGTTTACAAATAGGAAGTAAAGTAATGTTTGGTGATTTAATGAATCTTGGTTTTTTCCCGAATAAAAGCAAAAGAATAAATTTGCCGGACATACCTCCAAAGCTAATTTGTCATTTTGTAAGAGGTTATTTTGATGGAGATGGTCATGTTTCTATTGCAAAATATCGTAGAAAAGATAGAAATAATAAAGAAGCTTTAACTATTATTTCTGGATTTACTTCTTGTGCTAAAGAATTTTTAAAGAATTTACATTCTAAACTTAAAAGTTCTGCTAATGTAGTCGGTGGAAGCTTATTTTATAGTAAAGGATATAGGTTATCTTTTTCGGTAAAAGATAGTCTGGCTTTGTATAAATTTTTATACAGAATAAAAGATAATAATTTTTATTTAAAACGTAAAAAAATAATTTTCGAAAAATATTTTAATATGGATCCGTAGAGGAGTCTGGAGTCCTCGCCTCCCTGTCACGGAGGAAATCAGGGGTTCAAATCCCCTCGGGTCCGCAGAAA
>JBDRIW010000019.1:0-2580 GCA_043815465.1 Candidatus Nealsoniibacteriota bacterium
TTACAACTGCTCCGGCGGTAGGATTCGAACCTATTTTAAATATTTAGCTGTAGCAACATTGTGCTCATCTAAAGTCCTACTATAAATTGTCTCTCCTTCTGGAGTTGAAAGATAATACAAATAAGGATTGTCCTTTGGATTTATGGCAGCCAATATGCTATCCAATCCGGGATTAGAAATAGGGCCTGGTGGTAACCCATAGTTTAAATAAGTATTATAAGGAGATTCTATTCTAGTGTCTTCATAAGAATATCTCCATTGAGGAATTCCTTTAATATAGGCGATAGAAGCGCAGCTCTGTAAAGGATATCCATATTTTATTCTTTTCCAAAAAATACCTGATACTATTTCTTTATCTTCTTTAGTCTGAACTTCTTTTTCTATTATAGAAGCCATGATTATTACATCTTTCAAATTTAATCCTTTTTCACTGATAATACTCATTAATGGTTCAAGCTTCTTTTTAAGGTTATTCTGCATTATCTCAACAATCTCTTCTAGGCTAGCTCCTTTTCTTATCCAATAAGTATCAGGGAAAAGATAACCCTCTAGCTCTGGCATTTCGTCATACAATTCTTCTGCTTGAAATATTCCTTTATTCTCAAAATAAAAACCAATATCTTTTAAAGACCAACCTTCAATAATAGTAATCTTTTCTTTAACAATATCTCCATTAGCAAATTTCTCAGCTATCTGTGGAATATTCATAGAAGAACTTAAAGAATAAGTTCCTGCTTGTAAATTACCAGATACTCCAACAGTTAAAACATAAAGTCTAAAGATTGAACTCCAAGTAACTAATCCTTGTTTCTGTAAATTAAAAGCTATATCTTTAGAACCCTGTCCCTTGTCTAATTTAAATAAAACTTCTTTTTTTGAGAAAGGATCTGTGGGTACAAATGTTGTCCAAACAAAAAATATCACTATTAGAATAATTAAACTTTTTAATAAAAATTTATTCATATTTTTCCATTAAAGGAACAAAGACGTAGCCGGGATATTCCTGTTTTTTAAATCTTCCCTGAACTATTTTAGAATATTTCCAGATAGAAGAATCCATTGGGAAAACCAGATTTCCTCCTTCTTTTAATTGTTCCAACCAATAATCCTGAACTTTTTCCGCAACGGCTGATATTAATATTCTATCAAAAGGAGCTTTTTTTTCATATCTTTTTGATTCGTCGGCTAAAATAAATTCTACATTCTTAAAATTATACCTGGAGGCATTTTTTTCTCCTAATTCTTTGAGTTCTGGAATAATTTCAACAGCAGTTACTGCGCCATTCTCACCGACTAATTCCGTTAAAAGAGAGCTTGTCCAGCCAGAACCAGACCCAATATCCAAAACATTATTTCCCTCTTGTGCGTCCAATAGTTCTAACATTAAAGCCACTACCTGTGGCTGAGAAATTGTTTGGTTAAAACCGATAGGTAAAGCTATGTCTAATTCAGATGAATCCTTAAGATCTTCTGGTAAAAAATCTTCTCTCTTTATCTTCCTGAAAGCTTTTATTATCCTGGAGCTCTTAAGCCATTTTTCACTTATCAGATTTTCGATTAGAGGCATATTTCTTTTTTAGTTTATTTAACTTATCTCTAACCTTTAGCTTCTCTAGAAGGTTAATTCTCTCTATAAAAAGAACTCCATCTAGGTGATCTAATTCGTGCTGTAAAACCCTAGAGGCCATCATAGAGGCTTCCATCTGTATTTTCCTACCCAATATGTCCTGAGCTTCTACTTCTACTCTTTCTGGTCTTTTGACCTTAACCCAGATATCAGGAAAACTAAGACATCCTTCTATGTCTATAAATTGCTTTTTGCTCTTTTTATTTATCTTGGGATTTATTAAAGCTGTGACTCCCTCTCCTGTTTCAAACAATATTATTCTCTTTGAAACACCTACTTGAGGAGCAGCTAATCCAACTCCTTTGCCTTCCCCTATAGTTAAAACCATCTCCTCTATGAGCTTTCTAATTTCCGGAGTTATTTCTTTTACTTCTTCTGCTTTCTTTTTTAAAACCGGATCAGGATATTTTCTAATTTCTAGTTTATTCATATCTTCTTAGTGCTTCTACGGGTTTCAACCCAGCAGCCTTTCTAGCTGGGAAAAAACCAGCCGCTCCTCCTATTAAAAGAGAAAAGAAAAGAGAAAATATTATCATCCAAGGAGCAATAGTTGCAGTTAGATAAAAAGATGGATTAATAGAAGAATAATAATTTATTGAAAAAGCTACTAAAGACCCCAAAAATAATCCTCCAACTCCTCCTAAAATTCCTATTATCCCAGCTTCTATTAAAAATATTGAGAGAACAGCTGAATTGGTAGCTCCTATAGCCTTCATTATCCCTATTTCTCTTGTTCTTTCCCTGACAGAAGTGAACATACTATTTGTAATTCCTATCCCTCCAACAATAACAGCCACTCCTCCCAAAAGAACAATAACAGTTTGGATAATACCAAGGATATCACCAGTTATTTCCCCCATTTTTTCTGATGTTATAACGGAAAAATCAGCTTCATCAGTCCCAGATCTTCTTTTTCTTGTTTCAGATAAACTTTCCTTTATTTCTGCTGCTAC
>JBDRIW010000020.1:0-2692 GCA_043815465.1 Candidatus Nealsoniibacteriota bacterium
GATGTTTATCCATTATAGAACTCAGGGAATAATCTTGGGTAAAATTGATAGGGACGAATCTGATAGACTTTTTACTATTTATACTAAAGATTACGGAATAATAAATCTTTTAGCTAGATCAGAGAGAAAAATAAAATCAAAATTAAGATCAGGCCTAGAGCTTTTTTATTTATCAGAAATAGAATTTATACAAGGCAAAGCCCAAAAGACATTAACAGATGCAATCTTAATAAATAAGTTTAGTATTATTAGAAAAGACATAGAAAGATTAAAAGTAGCTTATCAGATATCAGCTTTAGTAGATAAATTATTAAGAGGACAAGAACCAGATAAAGAGATATGGAAATTATTGAATGAAACATTGGAAAAGCTTAATTCTGTACATTTGAAAGATCTTAAGATAAATTTTGTTTATTATTATTTTTTGTGGAATTTAGTTTCAATCTTGGGATATAAAATAGATTTATACGATTGCTTTATTTGTCAAAAAAAAATAATGTTAGGTAAAATTTTCATTATTTTAAAAGATGGAGGGTTAGTTTGTGAAAATTGTAATAAAAAGTTTGAAAAATTGGAATCGATAGAATCAAATTCAATTAAAATATTAAGAATGTTTTTAGAGAGAGATTGGGTTACTATAAATAAGTTGAAATTAGACGAAAATATATTTAAAAACATTAAGAGTATTTCCAGATATTATCTCTTAGGAGTTTTGGAAAAAACTCAATAATTTGTTAAAGTTAATGAATATGAAAAAGACCACTTTATTTATAATAATTGCAGCCGTTCTAGTCGGAGCTTTAGGTATCTATTATTACCAAAAGAATATATATTCCAAAGATGTTATAAAATTGGAAATTTTAGGTCCGGTTGAAACTGGTTTGTTAGAAGAAGTAGAATATGTAGTAAAATATAAGAATAATGGAGATACTAGATTAGAAGAGCCAGAATTAATATTTGAATATCCAAAATATTCTATTCCAGTTGGAGAGGATGCTACTAGGGTTACTAAAGACGAAAATGAATTAGGGGGAGCTATTTATCCTGGGGAAGAAAGAACAATTTCTTTTAAGGCTAGATTATTGGGGAAAGAGGGAGATATTAAAACAGCTAAAGTTTCTTTAAGTTATAAGCCAAAAGATTTAAGAGCTAGATACGAATCTTCCACTTCATTCACCACTTTATTAGGAAAAGTTCCTTTAACTCTTGAGTTTGATTTACCAACTAATATTGAGTCTGGAAAAGAAATAAAATTTAAAATTAATTATTTTTCTAATGCAAATTATCCATTATCTGATTTAAGAATATTATTAGATTCTCCTTCTAATTTTGAATTTGTGAAATCTAATCCAATTTCTTTAGAAGATAAAGAATGGGAGATAGGATTATTAAACAAAGCAGATGGAGGTAGAGTAGAAATTACGGGCAAAATGATGGGAGGTGTGGGGGAAGAAAGTATTCTAAGAGCTCGATTGGGAAGCTGGTATGATGGAGAATTCGTTTTATTAAAAGAAGCTATCAAAGGAATAAGTATTATAAAACCTACTTTATATATAACTCAGAATATAAATAATAATCCTGAATTTGCTGTAGATCCCGGAGATAGTCTTCATTATGAAATATTTTTCAAAAATATAGGAGAAGATATTTTAACTGATATGACTCTTCAAATTACTCTTTCTGGCTCAGCTTTAGATTTTAATACCTTAAGAACTATAGATGGACAATATGAAGAAGGAGATAACTCTATACTTTGGGATTGGAGAAGAGTTTCAGATTTGCAATTAATATCTCCTCAAGAGGAAGGGAGGGTTGAGTTTTGGATAAATGCTAAAAATAGTTGGAATATTAATAGTACAGAAGATAAAAACCCAGAGATTAAAACAAAAGTTTATTTAAGTCAGGTTGAAGAAGAATTTATTAATAAGGTAAATTCAAAAATAGAAATAGTTCAGAAAGGTTTTTATGAGGATGAAGTCTTTGGTAATTCAGGATTTCTTCCCCCTAAAGTAGGAGAAACTACTACTTATACAATTTCTTGGCAGGTTAAGAATTATTTTAATGATATGAAGGACGTTCAGGTAAAAGCGATACTTCCCCATGGAGTGAGATTAACAGGTCAAATATTTCCAGAAGAAGCAGCAGATAGATTTACTTTTGATTCAGGTTCTAGAGAATTAGTTTGGAATGTTGGAGATTTATTAGTTGGGCAAGGAGTATTAAATCTTCCCCCAAGTATATTTTTTCAGGTTGCTTTAACTCCCGATGTTTCTCAGAAGAATCAGGCCGCAGAATTAATAAGTCAGGTTAGAATTACTGGCCAAGACCAATGGACAGGCATTAATTTAGAAAATATGGATGTCGGAATTGATACATTATTACCACACGATCCAAGTATTAATGTTGGGGATGGATTAATTCAATAAAATTAGAAAAAATATAAAAATACCCTATAATTGTTCATAAATAGTGGTATTTTTTTTATCTTTTAAATGATATAATATAATAATTTAAAAATTATTATAAAATGCCGTATATTCCTTTAAAGAATGTAAGAGATATTTTAGATAAAGACAAATCTTATTCAAGAGAGTTTTTGGCATACCTCTGCAGAACAAATAGATTGAAGGCGGTAAAGATTGGGGCTGAGTGGATGACAACTAAAAAATGGATTGAAGAGTTTCAAAAGAAA
>JBDRIW010000021.1:0-2414 GCA_043815465.1 Candidatus Nealsoniibacteriota bacterium
GAAAATTAAGAGAATGAGGCCGAGGGGAGTTAGGTCGCTTAAACAAGTGGAGTTTTTAGAAATTATGGGGAGATTAGAGTTAATAGATGAAGAGATTAAGAAAGAAAAGGAATTATTTGATATTAAGATAAAATCTTTGAAATTTGAAAAGCAATATCTTAAGAGTAGGTTTAGGGAGAGGAAGAATAAATAAAAGATTTGAAGAAAATTTGAAAATAAAGGGTTGGAGATTTGATTATCTATGATATAATGTATTTAATATGAAAGAATACCTCAAAAACCGAATGGAGGTTTTGAGAGGTAAAACACTTGATAAGTGGCGTAGTTTAGTTACGCCTTTTTTATTTTATAAAAGTAAAGATGGAACTATTAAGAAAAATGTTCCTAAGGAAATAGTTCTTTGGTCTATTATTTTGGTTATTGGTTTAAATTTTATTTTTTATAGCCAAAGTTATGGTAAGGAATTAACGAGGTTTCTATCTGATAAACCAGTCTTATCAAGTATTTCTAGTTTGATTTATAAAATATCCTGGAAAAAAGATTTTGAAATGGAAGAACTAAAACAAGAAATTGAATTAAGTAAAATAAAAGAGGATCGAGCTAATGTAAAAGCTGAAGAATCTAATTTAGCTAGAGAAAATGCTGAGGAAAAAACTCAAGAAGAGGTTAAAAAACGAGCACAAGCAGAAGTAGCCAAGGGGGTATCGGATCAGAAAGCAAAAGAAGAAGAAAGTAAAAGGAAACAAGAAGAGTTAGCTAGACAAGTAGCTGAACAAGAAGTGTTAGCTAAAGAGATGGAAGAGGAAAAAATGAGTGCTGATAAAGATGGTGATGGGTTAAGTTATAGGCAAGAATTAGATCAGGGAACATTAGATACAGATATGGATTCTGATGGTGATAATATCAACGATAATGAAGATGCTCATCCAGCTGGCGGAGGAAGAAAAGATCCTCAATATTTTGAATGGTCTTACGGTGGGACAACCTGGACTTGGACTCATTCAATACACGATGATTGGTATCAATACTATAAAAATAAAACAAGAACTTCGCATGGACTTGAATATGTAACAGAAGAAGACCCTTTTATTAAAGAAATTGCAAAAATGTTTAAAGAAGAGTCAAATAGAGAAGGATATGCAACGTCTTTGTTTATAGCAAGTTTTGTCCAGGGTTTATCTTATGTAGAGGATTATTATACATCATTTGATGAATATCCTAAATATCCTATAGAAACATTCATTGATCGGAATGGCGATTGTGAAGATACTAGTTATCTAGCTGCTTCTATTATAAATGCATCAGGATATGGTTCTGCTTTAGTGGAATTACCCGGTCATATGGCAATAGCGGTTAAAGCAGTTTCTTCTTATGATGGATACTATTATCAATTAAATGATGGAAGATATTATTTTTTAGAAACGACTAATGATAAATTTAAATTAGGCGACATGTCACCGGAATATAAAGACGAAAAAGCCAAGGTAACAAGAGTTTCGGATGGAAGTGTTTTTTATATTTTCCCTCAATATGAAAAACCTTGTGATGTCTCATCTGATTTTTCTGGTTACTATACTGATGGTAATGATATTTATTCAGATAGCAATTGTAATAATATAATCTATTGTGTATTTTATGAAGATTGGTATTACGACTATAGATTCAAAAATTTTTATTGGGATAGTAATTGTAATCAAATAGTAGTAAAAGGATGTAGTAAATCTACAAGTCCTTCAGGATATTTTATTAAAAGTGGTGAATATTATTACGATTCTCAATGTTCTCAACAAGCAAGAGTGTGTAGACTTTCTACTTATTCTTATGATAAATATTGGGATGGATATGATTTTTATTGGGATGGTAACTGTAGTCAAAGAGTAGTATCTGGATGCTCTAAATCTTCTCTTTATTTAGGATATTTTTATAACGGTGCTAACTGGTATTATGATTATCAATGTACACAAGTAGCAGATTTGTGGTAGAAATAAATAAAAGATTTGGAGGGGGAAATATGAAAAAGATAAAATATCAAAATAGAGATTCTAAACTTGAGACGTCGGGAAAAATTGTTGGTTTTTATGAAAGAGAATATTATACTTTTTCAAATTTTTCTAGCTTTTCTGTTAAGTGGAAAGGTAAAGTTTGGCCAACTTCAGAACATGCTTATCAAGCAGCACATTTTTTAAAAACCGCGCCAGATTTGGCTAATAAAATTCATAAAGCAAAATCAGCCCACGAAGCGTATAAATTAGCTAAGAATAATACAGATAAAACTCCTGAAAATTGGCATGAAATAAAAACTGCGGTTATGGAAGATATAGTTAGGCATAAATTAAAACAGAATCCATATGTAATGCATAAATTAATACAGACTGGAAATAGGTATCTTGTTGAAGATTCACCCAAAGATGATT
>JBDRIW010000022.1:0-22380 GCA_043815465.1 Candidatus Nealsoniibacteriota bacterium
TGTTTGGAATATGGGGAAAGATAGGTTCTTTAATTTCTCTTCCTCCAGTAATGTTACAAAGAACCTTTAATCCTGTGACTGGAAGCATGGAAGGGTTATCAGTATTTTTAGCGATATTCTTAGTTTATTTGATAGGAAGGATAATCAATAAATCAGGAGGATTCTTTAATTATCTTTTACTTTTTTTAATAACTATATTTTTAATTTTGATTGATTTTACTACATCTTGGATAATAATTAGTTTAAGTTTAATTGTATTTTTGGGAATTGCTTTGTGGAAAAGAATATTTAAAGAGGATGTTAACAAATTATTACTACCAATGATATTTGTTATTTTGTCTGTGTTGTTTATCTTTATTAATACCACAGCCATTCAATCAAAACTTCTTGGTTTTCAGATGCCGAAAGAACAAGTAGTAAGCCAAAGTCAAACATGGATATCCACTTTTGGTGCAGCCACAGAAAATATTAAATCAGGAGTTTTAGGATCGGGAGTAGGAACTTATCATTATGATTTTTCTAAGTTTAAAACAGAAGGATTTAACGAAAGTATTCTTTGGCAGATAAGGTTTGATAGGACAGGAAGTCATGTGGCTGAAATATTGGGAACTATGGGATTTTTGGGAGTACTTTCTTATTTGGCTTTAATAGGATTTTTCTTAATGATTTGTTATTTCTTTTTCCAGCAAATTCAAAGAGGTATTCCATTAGCTATGATGTTTTTAGCTTTATTGGTGGCGCAATTCTTCTTTTATCAAAATACAGTTTTAGCCTTTACTTTTTGGTTAATATTAGGACTGTCTGTTGTTAATTGGCAAAAGCCGGTTAATGAAAAGAAAATATCTTTTAAAGATTTTCCTGAGTTATCCTTAGTATTCTCTGTTGTTTTAATAGTCTTTGGATTATTTATCATAACTTCTTATTTCTTTGCTGGTAAATTCTACTTAGCGGATATTAATTATAAAAATGCTGTAGGTCAGGGAAGAACAGTTGCCCTAGAGAAAGCAGTAGAGTTAAATCCTTATCAAGCTCAATATAAGATAATTTTAGCTAGAGATTATTTAAATAAGATAATTACTGAAGGACAAAAATCAGCAGACCAACAAAGCCAGACATTGTTATCAGATTATGTTCAGAAATCAATAGCTTATGCTAAAGGAGGAGAGTTGGGAGGAAGTACTATTAAAGGAGCTGTGGAAATATCTCCGAAAAGGGTTGCTGGTTGGGAAACATTGGGTATGATTTACAGAGATATTCAAGGATTAGCTCAAGGAGCTTTAGATTGGGGAATTACATCATTCCAAGAAGCTGTAAGTTTAGAGCCTACTAATCCTGTCTTACGTACTGAATTAGGAAAATTATATTTATCGTCTGGGAATAGGGAGGAAGCAATAAATGAATTTAATGTAGCTAAACGATTAAAGCCAAATTATATTGATCCTTCTATCCAGCTTGCTTTATTGTACGAGTCAGAAAATGATCTTGTTCAGGCTATCGCAGAAATAGAAAATACAGAATCTATTGCTCCGTTAAACACAGAAGTTTTATTTCAGCTAGGAAGGTTATATTTCAACAATAATCAGATAGATGACAGTATAAGTAAGTTTGAATTGGTGATAAGCATTATGCCACAACATGCTAATGCTCATTATTCTTTGGGAACAGCCTATCAGAGGAATGGGCAAATTGCAAAAGCCATTGCAGAGTTCGAAAAAGTACTGGAATTAAATCCAGATAATGCAGATGTAAAAAATAAGCTTAATAGCTTAAAAGGAGGGTCTGAGGAGTAGTATAAATAGAAAAGCTTGACAGATTTTAACATATAGTGTATCATTAAATTTACTTGTTTTGTATTTATAGGATTTTTAATATTTTATAATAATTTGATTTTAACCCCCTTTTTATAAAATTTGAGTAATCATTTACCCTAAATTTTGATTGGGGAATTTTTTGCGTCTTATGACTGCCCATAGAACAAAAAACTTTACTAAGTCAAAAGTAGAATTAAAGCTTCCTTATCTACTTGATATTCAGAAAGATAACTGGAAGCTTTTTTGGGATAGAGATTTAAAAGAATTATTTCATGAAGTTTCTCCTCTGAGAGATTACACTGGAAAAGAATTAGAACTTTGGTTTACTGATTTTAAATTAGAAGAACCTAAATATAAAACTGATTTAGAAGCTAAGAAAAATAATGATTCTTATGAAGCTTCTTTAAGAGTAAAAACTAAACTTGTTAATTTAAAAACAAAAGAGATTAAAGACCAAGAAGTTTTTTTATGCGATTTCCCATTGATGACAGAAAGGGGAACTTTTATTGTTAATGGAGTAGAAAGAGTAACTATATCCCAGCTGATCCGTTCATCTGGGGCTTTCTTTACCTCACAAAAAACAGGGAATAGAAGTTATTTTGGAGCTAAAATTATTCCCAATAGAGGAGCTTGGTTAGAATTTGAAACAGAAAGTTCAGGAGCTATTGCAGTTAAAATAGATAGAAGAAGGAAGGTAATGGCCACTACTATATTAAAAGCTTTTGGTGCAGGAGATGAAAAAGCTATTAAGAATTTATTTAAGGATGTTGATAATGGAGAAAACGTTAGATATATAGAAGAGACCTTTAAAAAAGATACAGCTGTAGACCAAGGAGAGGCTTTTGTAGAAGTATATCAGAGATTAAGACCAGGAGATTTAGCTACTCCAGACACTGCTAAAGAATTAATAGAAAACATGTTTTTTAATTTTGAAAGATATGATTTATCTAAGGTAGGAAGATGGAGGATGTGGCAAAGACTTTCTAATTTAAAGAGGAAAAAAGAGGAAGAAGAGATAGAACCTACAGATAGAGTTTTGAAATTAGAAGACGTAGTAGAAGTTATAAAAGAAATAATACGTTTAAATAATACCCCAGGGGCTAAACCTGATCAAATAGATCATTTGGGAAACAGAAGAGTTAGAACATTGAATGAATTATTACAGAACAGATTGAGAGTTGGTCTTATGAGAATGGAAAGAATTATCAAAGACAGAATGTCTACTTTAGATGTTTATACCCTAACTCCCAATCAGCTAATTAATCCAAGACCGTTTATGGCAGTGGTAAAGGAATTCTTTACTTCTTCCCAGATGTCCCAATTTATGGACAATGAAAATCCATTGGCAGAATTGGAACATAAGAGAAGACTATCAGCTACAGGCCCTGGAGGATTAACACGTGAGCGAGCTGGTTTTGAAGTTAGAGATGTTCAGCCTTCCCATTATGGAAGAATCTGTCCTATTGAAACACCAGAGGGTCCTAACATCGGATTAGTAGGACATATGGCTTCTTTCTCAAAGATTAATAAATATGGATTTTTAGAAACTCCTTATTTTAAAGTTAATAAAACAAAAGTAATTTTTAAGCCAGAATATTTAAATGCTTATCAAGAAGAGCAGAATAATATTGCCTCAGGTTCTGTACTTTTAGACAAAGAAGGAAAGATTGTTCCTCAAAGAGTAGAGGCTAGACTGAAAGGAGAACCAGGGATGATTGAAAAAGATAAGATAGATTATGTTGATGTTTCTACTGAACAGGCAATTTCAATAGCAACTTCTTGTATTCCATTTTTACAGAATGATGATGCTAACCGTGCTTTAATGGGATCTAATATGCAAAGGCAATCTGTGCCATTAATTAATCCTGATCCTCCAGTTGTTTCTACTGGAGTAGAGGATGTAGTGGCTAGAGATTCAGGTCAGGTTATTCTTTCTGAAACAGACGGAACTATTATAGCGGTAGATGCAAATCAAATCGTTGTTAAGTCCTCTGAAAATCAAAAGAATATTACATATGATTTAAGGACTTTTATTAGAACTAATCAATATACTTGCTTTCATCAAAAACCAATAATTCAAAAAGGACAAAAAGTTAAAAAAGGAGAAATACTTACCGATGGAGGATCTATTTCTCAGGGAGTACTTTCTTTGGGAAAGAATGTCTTAGTAGCTTTTATGCCTTGGAGAGGTTATAACTTTGAAGATGCAATTATCATTTCTGAAAGATTAGCTAAGAATGACGCATATACATCTATACATATAGAGAGTTTTATCTGTGATATTAGAGAAACAAAACTTGGTCCTGAATTAACTACTCCTGATATTCCTAATGTTTCAGAAGAGAAACTCAAGGATTTAGATGAAGAAGGAATAATTAGAGTTGGAGCAGAAGTAAGTCCAAATGATATTTTAGTTGGAAAGATTTCACCTAAAGGTGAGGCAGATTTAACAGCAGAAGAAAGATTGTTAAGAGCTATTTTTGGAGAAAAATCTAGAGAAGTTAAGGATTCTTCCTTATTAATGCAGCATGGAAAAAGAGGAAGAGTAGTTGGAGTTAAAATCTTTTCCAGAGAATTGGGGCACAAATTAGAACCAGGAGTTATTAAGAAAGTAGAGGTAGAAATAGCCCAATTAAGAAAAATTCATGCCGGAGATAAGTTAGCCGGAAGACATGGAAACAAAGGTGTTATTTCAGTTGTTATGCCAGAAGAAGAGATGCCATTTATGGAAGACGGAACTCCAGTAGATATTATTTTAAATCCTATCAGTGTTACTTCAAGAATGAATTTGGGTCAGATTTTAGAAACTCATTTAGGATGGGCAGCTAATAAATTAGGGTATAGAGCAATTACCCCTTCTTTGGCTGGAGCTAATGAAGAAGACATTAAAAGAGAATTAAAAGAAGCAGGATTGCCAGAAGATGGAAAAATACAATTATTTGATGGGAGAACAGGAGATTCTTTCTCAAAACCAATTACTGTGGGTTACATATATATGATGAAGCTTATTCATATGGTAGAAGATAAAATCCATATGAGATCCATTGGTCCTTACTCTTTAATCACTCAGCAACCATTAGGAGGTAAGGCTCAATTTGGAGGACAGAGATTTGGGGAGATGGAAGTTTGGGCGTTGGAAGGATACGGAGCAGCTCATGTTTTGCAGGAAATGTTAACTATTAAATCTGATGATGTTGCAGGAAGAGCAGCTACTTATGAATCAATATTGAAAGGAGAAGAAATTAAGAATCCTAGTACCCCAGCTGCTTTTAATTTATTAGTAGCTGAAATTAAAGCTCTTGGTTTAAGTGTCGAAATAAGAGAAAAACCAAGAGAAAGAAGACAATAATATGTATGTATCAGATATAGAAGCCATTAGAATAAAGCTAGCATCTCCAGAAGACATTATAAGTTGGTCTAATGGAGAAGTTACGAAGCCAGAAACAATTAATTACAGAACTCAGAAATCTGAGAAGGATGGTTTGTTTTGTGAAAAAATATTTGGTCCTACAAAAGATTATGAATGTTATTGTGGAAAATATAAAAGAATCCGTTATAAGGGAATGGTTTGTGATAGATGTGGAGTGGAGGTTACTAAAGCTACTGTTCGTAGAGAAAGAATGGGTCATATTAAATTAGCTACTCCTGCTTCTCACATTTGGTTTTTAAGAGGAGTTCCTTCAAGAATGGGAATGGTTTTAGATATTCCAATGCAACAATTGGAGAAGGTAATATATTTTGCTTCCTATATAGTGGTTAATACTAATGAGGATGCTAAAAAGAGAATTTTAGAAGATATAGAAAAAGAATATAAGCAAAAGATAAAAGAACAAAAAGGAGTAGATAAGAAAGAGGCTATAAAGCTTGGAGATTTGAAATCCGCTAGAGATAGGGCGAAAGAAGAAGTAAATATCCTATCTCCTATGAAGGTGTTATCTGAAATAGATTATCACAAGTTTTCTATGAAATATGGAGAGGCTTTTGAAGCAGGAACTGGAGCAGAGGTTTTAGAAGGACTATTTAAAAAAATAGATTTAAGAAAACAAATAAATAAATTATTGGCTGAGCTAAAAGATGCACAGCCATTGAATAGAAGAAAGATTTTATTAAGATTAAGATTATACAAAGGAATGCAGAAAGCTGGAGTAAGACCTGAATGGATGTTTCTTTCAGTCTTACCTATTATTCCTCCAGATTTGAGACCAATGGTTCAATTGGATGGGGGAAGATATGCTTCTTCTGATTTAAATGATCTATATAGAAGAGTTATAAATAGAAACAATCGTTTGAAATATTTATTAGAAATAGGATCTCCTGAAGTTATTGTTAGGAATGAAAAGAGAATGTTGCAAGAAGCTGTAGACGCTTTGATAGATAATAGCATGAGAAAGGGAACTATGACCGTAGCTACTACAGGGGGAAAGAGATTATTAAAGTCTTTAGCTGATATTTTAAAGGGAAAACAAGGTAGATTTAGACAGAATCTTTTAGGAAAAAGAGTAGATTATTCTGGAAGATCAGTTATTGTTGTAGGTCCTGAAATGAAATTAAGTCAGGTTGGTTTACCTAAGATAATGGCTTTAGAATTATTTAAACCTTTTGTAATAAATAAGATATTAGAAAGAGAATTAGCTTATAATGTAAGAGGAGCTACTAGATTAATAGAAGAACAGACAGATGAAGTGTGGGCTATTCTAGAAGAAGTTGTGGCTCATAAAGTAGTAATGTTGAATAGAGCCCCTACTTTGCATAGGCTTGGAATTCAAGCTTTCTATCCTATATTAATAGAAGGAGAATCAATAAAATTACATCCTTTGGTTTGTAAGGCCTTTAATGCTGACTTTGATGGAGACCAAATGGCAGTTCATTTACCTTTATCAGACATAGCTCAAAAAGAAGCTAAAGAATTAATGCTTTCCAGCTCAAATCTTTTAAAACCAGCTACAGGAACTCCTATAGTTACCCTACATCAAGACATAGCTTTAGGTTGTTATTACTTAACTAAAATGGTAGATGGATTAAGGGGAGAGGGAAAACCATTTTCTTCGCCAGAAGAAGTCATCTTAGCTTATGAAAGAAAAGATATAGAATTGAAAGCTAAAATAAAAGTTAAACTACACAATGAAAAGAATTTAACAGAAACTAGTGTTGGTAGAATCATTTTCAATGAATCTATTCCAGAAGAACTACCTTTTCAGAATATTGAAATAAAAATAAAAGATCTAGAAACAATCACTAGAGATATTTTAAGAAAGCATGGGAATGAAAAAACAGAAACTTTCTTGGATAAAGTAAAATCAATAGGTTTTGAATATTCAACTTGGGCAGGTGTTTCTTGGGGAATGGATGATTTAATTGTTCCTCCCGAAAAACCAGGAATAATTAAAGAGGCAGAAATAGAAGTTGAAAAGATAGAAGGACATTATAAAAAAGGACTTTTGTCTAGGGAAGAAAAGGGAGCTAGGGTAATTGAAATATGGAGTAGAGTTAAAACAAAAATTGAAGAATTAGTTCCAAAAACACTTCCAGAAGATGGCTCAGTTTTCCAAATTATTACTTCAGGAGCTAAGGGTTCTTGGGGACAACCTGTTCAGATGAGTGGAATGAAGGGATTGGTTATTAATCCTGCTGGTCAGATTATTGAGTTACCTATTAAAAATTCATTTAAAGAAGGGTTTGGTGTATTGGAATTCTTTATTTCTACTCATGGAGCTAGAAAGGGAACAGCAGATACAGCCCTACGTACTTCAACGGCAGGATATTTAACAAGAAGATTAGTGGATGTTTCTCATGATATTATAATTACAGAAGAAGATTGTAGGGATTCAGAAGGAATGGTTCTATATAGAAAAGATTCAGATGAATTAGGACAAAACTTTATTTATAAAATATTAGGAAGAACAATATTAGAATCCATACCAAAAATATGTAAGAAAGGAGATCTCCTAGATTGGGACATATCAGAGAAGATAGTAGGGGCTGGAATTGAAAAGATTATAGTAAGGTCTACTTTAACTTGTAAGTCTCCTAGGGGAGTATGTCAGAAATGTTATGGATGGGATTTAGGACATAATAAATTAATTAATCTCGGAGAAGCAGTTGGAGTAGTAGCTGCTCAAGCTATTGGAGAACCAGGAACTCAGTTAACTATGAGAACCTTCCATACAGGAGGAGTAGCAGGAGGGAGAGATATTACTATGGGTCTTCCTAGAGTTCAGGAGATATTTGAATCTAGATCTCCTAATGGAAAAGCAGAAATATCTCAGTCAGATGGAAAAGTTGTTGAGATAACTGAGGATAAAGTTGTTAAAATAAATCCAAAAGATCCTAAAACTAAGAAAGCAGATTTATTAGAATATAAGATTAATCCTAAATCAGCTATTTGGGTTAATGTTGGAGATGAAGTTAAAAAAGGACAACAGTTATCTGAAGGAAATTTGGATTTGAAAGAATTATTTAAATTAACAAACGTAGAAACCACTCAAAGATATATTATAAGAGAAATACAAAAGATATATGTTTCTCAAGGTGCTTTAATTCATGACAAGCACGTAGAAGTTATTTGTCGTCAGATGTTCTCAAGAATGAGAATTAAGGATTCTGGAGATTCTTTCTTTAGCATTGGAGAAATAGTTGAAAATACAAGAATAATAGAAGAAAATACTAAGCTTAAAGAAGAGGGGAAGAAACAAGCAAAAGCTGTTCCTGTTCTATTAGGAATTTCTAGAGTAGCTTTAACTACAGATAGTTTCTTATCAGCAGCCTCTTTTCAAGAAACATCTCGTGTTTTAATTAAGGCAGCTCTAGAAGGAAAAGAAGATAGATTGAAAGGATTGAAAGAAAACGTGATAATTGGTAAACTAATACCATCAGGCACAGGATTTAGACATGAAAAAGAAAAACAGCAAAAAAAGAGCTCTCAATAACTATAAACCTAAGAGAAAATTAAGATTATTTAGCTTTTTCACTTTACCGGAGGAAATAAAGAAATGGATATTAGGAGTCGTAGTTTTAGTTATAGCCATTATTGTGGCTTTAAGTTTTTTTGATCTAGCTGGAGTAGCGGGTAAGGTAATTATGAGAGGCCTTACCTTTTTAGTTGGAAATGGTGTTTTTGTTCTCCCATTGATTCTTGCTTTAGGAGGATTAGCTTTTTTAAATACTAAGTACGATAAATTCATGGGTCCATCTATTTTAGCCATGTTTTTATTAATACTAGGAATATCAGGAGCATTAGAAAGTTTTGATGTGGGAGTTAAGAGTGGAGGTTGGCTGGGATATATTATAACTTGGCCTATTCTTAAGTTTTTTGGTCAGCTAGTTAGTGAAATAATATTTTTTGGAATAATATTGATAGGAGCTTTGATCTTTTGGTATTTGATGAAGCCTAATCCAAAGTTTCAGGAAAAGATAGATAGAATAGAACTAGAGCAAAAACCTTCTTTGATTAAACAGATTTTTTTTCCCAAATTAAAAATAAAAGAATTAGAGCCGAGGTTTAAAGAAGAATCTTCTGACCAAAAAATAGCTTTAGATTTAAAATCAAAAGAAGTTCCAGCTTCTAAGGTTTCCGTTGGAGAATATAAAATTCCACCTTTGGAATTATTGGAAGAAGATAAAGGAAAACCCTTAGCTGGAGATACGATTGTAAATTCTGCAATAATTAAAAAGACTTTGGAAAATTTTGGCTTAAAGGTAGAAATGTCAGAAGTTATTATTGGTCCTACTGTAACTAGATATAGCTTAAAGCCAGCAGAAGGAGTTAAGTTATCAAAAATTACTGGTCTTTCTAATAATTTATCTTTAGCTTTAGCTGCACATCCTATTAGAATAGAGGCTCCTATCCCTGGTAAATCTTTAGTTGGAATAGAAATACCGAATAAGGAAAGAGCTAGAGTTGGATTAAGAGAGTTAGTAGCTCATCCTGAATTTCAAAAGAGTAATTCTAATTTAATAGTTGCTTTAGGTAAAGATGTTTCAGGAGCTACTTGTTATGCTGACTTAACAAAAATGCCACATATGTTGGTTGCTGGAGCTACAGGAACTGGAAAGACAGTATTTCTAAATAGTTTAATTTTAGGTTTGCTCTATCAGAATTCTCCAGAGATTATGAGACTCATTCTTATCGATCCTAAGAGAGTAGAATTTTCAGCCTTTAAAGAATTACCTCATCTTTTATGTCCTGTTATTTTCGATGCTCAGAAAGCTATTAATGCTTTAAAGTGGTTGGCTTCTGAGATGGAAAGAAGGTTTGATGTTTTAGCCTCTAATGGGTCTAGGAATTTATCTAGTTATAATCAAAAAGTAGTAAAAGATGGAGAAGATCCTTTGCCTTATATAGTATTAATTGTGGATGAATTAGCTGACTTAATGGTTGTAAGAGGAAAGGATATGGAGGCTGGTATAGTAAGATTGGCCCAAATGGCCAGAGCCGTCGGTATTCACCTCGTTTTAGCCACTCAGAGGCCTTCCGTAGAGGTAATAACGGGTCTTATTAAGGCTAATGTCACAGCTAGAGTAACCTTTCAGGTGGCCTCACAAATTGACTCAAGAACTGTTTTGGATATGGGCGGAGCCGAAAAATTATTAGGAGCTGGAGATTTATTGTTTATATCAGCAGATCAATCAAAACCAAAAAGAATTCAAGGAGCTTATGCTTCTGAAAAAGAAGTAAGAAGGGTTGTAGATTTTGTTGAAAGCAATAACGGTCATTTAGATTTAGAAAATGCTGAAGTAGGCGTAGAAGGTTTTGTTGGACAAGGATTACAACGTATTTTAGAAAATAATAACGGAGGAGATACAGATTTCAATAGAGAGGGTGGAGGAGATGATCCTTTGTATGAAGATGCTAAAAGAACTGTAATAGAATCTAAAAAAGCTTCAGCTTCTTTGTTGCAAAGAAGATTAAGAGTTGGATATGCAAGAGCAGCTAGACTATTAGATATTCTAGAAGACAAGGGAATTGTTGGACCTGGCGATGGGGCAAAGCCTAGAGAGGTTTACCTTAGACCCACTAATCCTGTTGATAGTATTCCTGTTGATACTATTCCTACAGAAACTAAAAATGATAACGATGATGAGGACGAGGATAACGAATGGAGTAAAGTTTAAATAATTTTGTTATAATTAATATATGGCAAAGAAAAAAGAAAAAGCAATAATAGAAAATCTACAGGGAGCTGTAGATGAAATAAGACAGAGGTTTGGAGAAGGATCAATAATGAAATTGAAAGAAGTTACATCCGTAGATGTAGATTCAATTTCTACTGGAGCTCCTTCCTTAGATATAGCTTTGGGATCTGGAGGAGTTCCTAGAGGAAGAATAATTGAAATATATGGACCTGAGTCTTCTGGTAAAACTACGTTAGCCTTACACATATTGGCTGAAGCTCAAAAGAAGGGTGGAGTAGGCGCTTTTATTGATGCAGAACATGCCTTAGATCCTGATTATTCAAAAAGAATAGGTGTGAACACGGATGATTTATTAATATCTCAACCAGACTCTGGAGAACAGGCTCTACAGATAGTAGAAACCTTAGTCAGATCAGGAGAGGTAGATGTAATAGTTATTGATTCGGTAGCTGCTTTAGTTCCTAAGGCTGAAATAGATGGAGAAATGGGAGAATATCAAATAGGCTTACAAGCTAGACTTATGAGTCAAGCATTAAGAAAGCTTTCAGGTATTGTGCTAAAGAGTAATACAATAGTTATATTTTTAAATCAACTTAGAATGAAAATAGGTATTATGTTTGGAAATCCTGAAACTACTTCTGGTGGAATGGCTTTAAAGTTCTACGCTTCCGTTAGAATAGACCTTAGAAGAATAGCCCAGATAAAGAAAGGGGATGAAGTAATAGGTTCTAGGGTAAAAGCCAAAATAGTTAAAAATAAAGTTGCTGCTCCATTTAAAGTTACTGAATTTGATATATTTTATAATGAAGGAATTTCTTACTTTACTGATATTATAGGTCTTGGAGTAAAGGAAGGTGTTATTAAAAAATCAGGATCTTGGTTACAATTTGAAGATGTAAAACTTGGACAAGGGACAGAAGGAGCAAAAGAATTTTTAAAGAGTAATCCCGTTGTATTAAAAAAAATAAGAGCTCAGTTAAAGCTGAACTCTTAAATTAAAATCTGAATACGGTAATTATTTAGATATCGAAGAAAGTAGCCCCAAATGTCTAGCTCTATTAATAGCTTGGGTTAATCTTCTCTGATGACTGGAACAAGCTCCAGTTTTTTTCTTTCCTCTTATTTTCCCCGAACTAGAAATAAACCTAGTCAATAACTGGGTTTCTTTAAAATCTATTTCTTTTATGTTTCTTTGGCAGAAAAAACAATTCATATATTTAGAAAGGTATATCCTTTACGTCTATTTCTTGATCTTCTTCTATGACAGGAATGTCTTCCTGGATAACATCCTCTTTCTGAGGAGTAGAATTATCTGGTTTATTTGTGTTTGTGCTTGTAGCAGATCTTGGCCCCAATTGTATATTTTGGGTTATAATTTCAGTTCTATATCTTGTACTCCCTGTAGTATCTTTCCAACTTCTAGTTCTAATTTTTCCTTCTATTAAAACTAAAGATCCTTTATTCATGTATTGGGAAGCTATATCTGCTAATTTTCCAAAAGCTACAACATTATGAAATTCAGTCTGTTGTTGTTTTTGACCTGCTTTATCAGTATAAAAATTATCTGTGGCTATTGAGAAAGAAGTTACTGATTGTCCAGAAGGCAATGCCTTAGATTCAGGATCTCTTGTAAGTCTTCCTATTAAAAATATTTTATTAAGATTCATTTAAAATTTCGTCTAATTTTTTTTCTATTTCTTTTAGTTCGACCTTTTTTTCTTGATTAGTTGGTTCCTTCGTTTCAGCCAAAGGCTTTCTTTTAGCCATATGAGGTCTTATTTTTAAGTTCCTTTGTTTCTCTTTTATAATAAGAAGGTATCTTAAAATTTCTTTCTGTTCTTTTAGATTCTTTTCTAACTCAGCTATCTTTTCGGGTAGAGCATTAAAAGTCGCAACAGCCATATAAGACTGTTCTTTCTTCTGAATAGGGTAAGCTAGCTTCTTTTTTAAGATCATATTTCCCTCTTCTAAAACACCCTGATCTGCGATAAGGGAATTGATCTTTGCTTGAAAAGCTTTAGATTCTTCCTCTGATAAATCTGGATTTATTAAGTATGTCAGTTCGTAATATTTCATAATTTAAATTATAGCAGGCAATTTAAAATTGGTCAAGAAGATAAAATAGCTGGGTAATTTGTTAAAAAATGATATAATATTCATATGGAAATGAATCCTAATATATTTAAAGCTTACGATATTAGAGGTGTCTTTTCTCAAGATTTTAACGAAGAATCAGCTTATCTTATTGGTAGGGCTTTTGTTGACTTTCTTAAGCTCAATAGTCCTAAAATTGTAATAGGAAGAGATAATCGCTCTTCTTCCCCCAAGATATTTAAGTTTTTAGTAAAAGGAATTATAGAAGGAGGAGGAACAGTCCTTAATATTGGGACAGTGACAACCCCCCTCTTTTATTTTTCTGTAGTTAACCTTAAAGCAGATGGAGGAATAAACATTACTGCTTCTCATAATCCTCCAAAATACAATGGATTTAAAATAGCCAGAGAAAAAGCTATACCAGTAAGTGGAGATAGTGGATTGCAAGAAATTAAAAAGATTGCTTTGTTCGAAAAATTTAAAAAACAAGGAAAAGGAAAGATGGTAAGCAAAAGTACAATAGATGATTATGTTAAATTTAATCTCAAACCTTTTAATTTTAAAAAACAAAAATCTTTAAAAATTATTATAGATACAGCAAATGCAGTGTCCGGTATTTTGATCCCTAAATTTTTTAAAAAAACAAATCACAAAATAATTCATTTGTATGCTAAATTAGATGGTTCTTTCCCTAATCATAATCCCGATCCATTAGTAAAAGATAATTTGAAAGTAATTATTAAAAAGGTTAAGGAAGAAAAAGCTAACTTAGGAATAGCTTTTGATGGAGACGGTGACAGGATATTTTTTATAAATGAAAAAGGGAAAGTTATTTCTGGAGATTTAATTACCGCCCTAATGACAGAGTTAATTTTAAAGAAGAAACCAGGACAAAAAGTTATTTATGATATTAGGTCTAGTAATGTAATAAAAGAGATAGCGGAAAAAAATAATGGGAAGGCTATAGGGGAAAGAATAGGACATTCTTTAATCAAAGAATCAATGAAAAAAAATGATGTTATCTTTGCAGGAGAATTGTCTGGTCATTATTATTTCAAAGAGCATCATTTTTGTGAAGCTCCTTTCATTGTTTTATTTAGTGTTTTAGAAGAGATGTTAAAAAGGGATATAACTCTTTCAGAATTAATAAAACCATATGAAAAATATTATCATTCAGGAGAGATTAATTTTGAAGTAAAAGATAAAAAAAGAGCCCTAAGGGATCTTGAGGGAAAGTTTAAAAATAAAGGTAAAATACTAAAAATAGATGGTTTAAGAATTGATTTTGATGATTGGTGGTTTTTGGTTCGTCCTTCCAACACAGAACCTGTTATAAGGCTTGTGTTAGAAGCTAAAGACAAGAAAACTTTAGAGCAAAAGACCCATCTTCTTTCTAACATCTTGCATGGTTGATTGAGCAATGCTTTCTGCCTTCTCCGCTCCTCTTTTTAATATTTCTTGTACATATACTTCTCTAGAGAGAAGTTCTTTTTTCTTTTTACGAAATGGTTCTAGATAGTTTATAGTTACCTCTGTTAAAGATTTCTTTAAATCAGCATATCCTTTCCCTTTAAACTTTTTTTCTAATCCATCCATAGTTTTACCTGACAATAGGGAATATATAGTTAAAAGATTGGAAACACCAGGTTTTTTCTTTAAATCATATTTTATTATTTTTCCTGTATCAGTTACAGCTTTCATTAACTTTTTTTTGATTTCATCTGGTTCATCGAATAATCCTATATAAGTATCTGGTTCGTCAGTCTTCGACATTTTTTTATTAGGTTCTTGGAGACTCATAATCCTGGCACCCGACTTAGCTATTTTTGATTCAGGTATTTTAAAGGTTTGTCCAAATTTCTGATTAAATCTTCTAGCTATTGTTCTAGCTAATTCAACGTGTTGTTTTTGATCTTCTCCAACAGGAACTATATCTGTTTGGTATAAAAGAATATCAGCCGCCATTAAGATAGGGTAATTTAATAGTCCTGCATTTAAATCATTTTTAAACTTCTTAGACTTTTCTTTATATTGTGTCATTCTTTCTAGTTCTCCAATTGGAGTAACAGTGCTTAGAAGCCAAGCCAATTCGGTATGTTCTTTTATTTGAGATTGAATAAAAATGATAGATTTTTCAGGGTCAATTCCGGCAACTAAATAAACAATCGCTTTTTCAAGAATCATTTCTTTAAGTTTTTTAGGGTCATAGGGGACTGTTAAAGAATGTAAATCAACAATACAGAAAAGAGGCTCTGTCTTATCTTGCATTTCTACCCATTGTTTTATGGCTCCCAAATAATTCCCTATATGTATTTGTCCCGTTGGTTGTATTCCTGAAAAAACTCTCATATTTACACTTCTATTATTACTGGTATTACTATTGGTCTTCTTTGTGTTTTAGAAAATAGGAATTGCCCTATTTTATTTCTTAATTCGTCTTTCATGTAAGCCCAATTAATGACTCCAGCTGAGCTAGAGGCTTGACCTATTATCCCTATCACTTTCTTCCTAGTTTCTTTTAGTAGATCTTTAGATTCTCTTAGATAAACGAATCCCCTAGATATTATATCAGGAGAACCTTTAATCTTACCAGTCTGTCTATCTACTACAGTTATAATAACAAACATTCCGTCTTCTGCCAGCATCTGTCTGTCTCTCAAGACAACTTCTCCAACATCTCCTATCCCTAATCCATCCACCATTACGTAATTTGAGGGAACCTTTCCTTTTTCTATGATACATCCCTTTGAAGTAATATTAATAATATCTCCATTTTCTCCTATTATAATATTTTTTTCTGGTATACCTTTCTCTTTAGCTAAATCTCCATGGGCTACTAACATGGAATATTGTCCATGGATAGGCATAAAAAACCTAGGTTTCATCATTTCTATCATTTCTTTTAATTCATCTGCTTGTCCATGTCCTCCAGCATGAATGTCCATCATCTTATAATGAAAAACTTTAACTCCTTGTCTTAACATTCCATCTTTTAATATCTGAACGCTTCTTTCGTTTCCAGGAATAACAGAAGAAGAAAGAATAACATCATCTCCTTTTTTAAGATGTATAGTTCTATGTTCTTTCATGGCTATTCTCATCAAAACTGCAGCTTCTTCTCCTTGAGCACCAGTGCAGAGTACTGTTATTTTTGAATCAGGGTATCTGCCTATTTCCTTGCTCGTTATTAGAGTTTCTTTCTTAAATTTTATATGTCCTAAAGCTTTAGAAATTTCTACATTAGTTTTCATAGAATGTCCTTCAATAGCTACTTTTCTTCCGTATTTTTCTGATAAAGAAATTAGTTGTTGAATTCTATTTATTAAAGAAGAAAAAGTAGCTGCTATAATTCTACCAGATGATTTTTTGAATATTTCTTCTAGATTCTTTTCAATAGTTTTTTCAGACAAAGAATGGTTTTCTTGTTCAGCTCCAGTAGAGTCTGACATTAACAAAAGAATACCTCTTTTTCCTATAGATTTTAATTTTTCAAAGTCAGTTGGTCTGTCATTAACTGGACTGTCATCAAACTTAAAATCAGAAGTATCTATTATATTTCCAAGAGGAGTTTTGATTATCATTCCTAGATTATCTGGTATGTTATGGTTTTGTTTAAAGAATTCTACTTCAAAGGGACCAAGTTTTATTATTGACCCATCATTAACCTCATTAACTTTGAAAGGAGGTTGTCCCGGGAAATCATCTTGTCTTTTTAATATTATCCCCCTAGTTAAAGGAGAGGCAAAGAATTCTAAATGAGGATACCATATTTTAGGCAATAGATAGGGAATAGCGCCTATATGATCATAATGTCCATGAGTGAAAACAACTCCTAAGATATTCTTATTTTTTCCTTTAAGATATCCAATATTGGGTACAATAAAATCAATTCCAGGCATATCTTCTTCAGGCATTCTGAATCCCATATCAACTATTAAGATTTTCTCTTCATATTCCAAAAGCATCATATTTCTTCCGACTTCTCCTAATCCTCCTAGAGGTATTACTTTTAATTTATTTTGTGTATATTGTTTAATCATAATTTATGTAACCAAATTAATTGGTTTATTTTTTTGAATGAATTAATAATTTTTATGAGATTTTTTCTGTTTAAATCGTTATAGGGGATAACGATTTTATTAAGATATTACTTTTAAAGTGCGGATGGTGGGATTCGAACCCACAAGCCTTACGGCACTAACTTCTGAAGCTAGCGCGTATTCCAGTTCCGCCACACCCGCTTAATAAATTATAATAACCTTTCTTTTTTAATGAATTTTTTTATCTCTTTCCCATATTTTGGGTGTTTTAAAGTGAGGTATATATTTGTTTTAAGATAGGATAACTTATTTCCACATTCCATCCATTTTCCCTCAAACTCGTATCCGTAAATATCTTTTCCTTTTTCAGCCATATCACTCAGTATTTCTGTTATAGAAATATCTGTTTTTAAATCGAATTTTGTCTTACTCAGAATATCAAATATTTCAGGAGTTATTATGTATTTTCCAACTACAGCTAAATCAGAAGGAGCTTTTTTTATAGAAGAAGGTTTCTCTACGAACTTGTTTATTTTAAAAATACGAGGAGATATTTTTTCAATATCTGCCATTCCATAGTGTTTAAAGCTTTTTTTAGGAACCTTATAAAGAGCGACAACTGGTCTTTGATATTTTTCAAAAACTTTTATTAATTGCTTGGTGCAGGGAACTTTAGAGTCAACTAGATCATCTGAAAAAAGAACTGCACATGGTTCATTTTTAACCCATTTTTTAGCTTGAAGTATGGCGTGAGCTACTCCCAGAGGAGATTTCTGGAATACCTGTCTAAAAGTTATTTCTTTAGCAAGTTTTTCCATTTTAATAACTTCTTTTAATAAGTCATTCTGTCCTCTTTTTTTTAGAAATATTTTTAACTTATTATCTGGCTTAAAATAATTTAAAATATCTTTTTTCTCTGGCCTATTAACAAAAATAACTTCCTTTATCCCAGAGCTTCTTATTTCCTCTAAAAGATGTTGCAAAATAGGTAGGTCTACTAAAGGGAATAGTTCTTTTGGAAGAGTTTTGCTGAAGGGTAAAAATCTTGTTCCAAGTCCTGCGATTGGCAAGATGGCTTTTCTAACTTTTTTCATTTATTTAGTTTGTTTTTCTTCTATTTTTTAAATACGCCTGCTTTTTCGATTATATTTTTGTTTTGGTTAATCCAGTCATAGAGTTTTTTTACACCTTCTTTTGGAGAAATAGTGGGGAACCAGTCGAAGTCTTTTTTCGCCTTGTTGATGTTTGAGATATAAACTTTTTGGTCGCCTGCTCTCCATGGGCCGAATTTATAGTTGAAATTTTTACCAGTTATTTTTTTAAAAATTTCAAATAGCTCCCAAAGAGAAAGAGAAAAATTTTTTCCTCCACCTATGTTATAAGCTTTCCCTTTTGTTTTTTTTATATTTTTAAAGGCTAAATCATAAGCTCTTATTACATCATCCACATATAAAACATCTCTTACCTGTTTTCCGGTACCGAAAATAGTTACTGGCTTATCAAATAAAAGAGCGTTACAAAACCAAGCTAGCCAACCTTGTTCTTCTATTCCAAATTGATGAGGACCGTAAATTCCTGATTGTCGAAAGACAATAGTGTTTAATCCGAAAATTCTTGAATAATCTATAAAATATTGATCTCCACAACCCTTTGAGCATCCATAGGGTCCATGAAAATCCAAAGGAAAACTTTCATCAATTCCATCTATATTTTTATAAATATATCTCTTTTCTTTTTCTATAACAGGAAGATAAAGAAGTTCTCCCATTACTTTATTTGTACTAGAGTAAAGAGCAGCTGCCTTGCTTTTTGTTTTTCTCATGGCTTCTAGGACGTTAAATGTTCCCAAGGCATTTATTTCAAAATCTTCTTTAGGGTTTTTCACAGAAGTCACCATTGTTACTTGAGCGGCTAGGTGTAGGACTAGATTGGGTTTATATTTTTTAAATATTTCTAATAATTTTTTATCATTTCTAATATCTCCTTTTTCAAAAATAAAATTACCACCTTGTTTTTTTAACCAGCTGAGGTTCTGTTTAGCTCCTGGCCTTGATAGATTGTCAAAGGAGATAACTTTGTAATTTTTTTTAATATAATGTTTAGCGGCGTTTGTTCCTATAAATCCACAGCCTCCTGTTATAAGAATAGTTTTAGTCATGATTTTCTTATCTTTTATAGTTGCCAAAATTTTAATCGTTTCTTTTTATCTTTCAAAATTCTCATATTTCGTTATTTTACTTAATAAACATAACATAGCCCCTTAATGAAGTAAACATTTCAAATTAGTTTATTTGAAGAAGTTTTTTCTATTTAAAAAATAATAATTTTTCGCTTATTAAATATTGGCTTTTAGTCTTTTCTTTAGATTTTCTATAGTTTTTACCGGCGTTGGGTCAACTTTATAATAAATAGCTAACCAGTAAGAGGTCCAAAAGCCGAGAATAATAGTTGAAAATATTTTTTCCAACTTATTTTTTCCTTGCATATTAATAATTTCTGTTTTGATCCCTTCTTTTTCTATAATGTCTTTTGTGATTTTTATTTGCTTCAAAATTCTAGGATGATCATCGGGGTCTTTTAATATAATTACTATGAGTTTTTTGTTATTTATTTGATCTTTATCTACGCTAGAGAAGCCAACTATTTCATTGTGGTTTAATTCTGGGAAATAGTTGTCTATCGCTAGCATTTTAGCAGTTTCGTTTAAACTATTTTTCCATATTAAACTTACCCCTTTAAAATTATTTGTCGTATAGATAATAGGAATTTTATGGTGTATTTTTTTTGCTAGTTTTTTTCCTTGAGCTTCTAATTTTTTTGATTTTAATTTTTCGCCGAGATTCAAAATTTCTTTTATAAAAGATTCTGATAAAAGATTATGGTTTTCTAATATTTGTGATATAGCGGAAAATTGCTCTCCCAATGCGAGGCGGGGAGGAATATATGGAGGAGGAAGTATAGCTAAAGGGATATTATTTTTTTTTGCAATTTTTTCTAGTTCTCCGCCCGTAGTTATGGCAATAATTGGAAGTTTTCTTTTTATAGCTTCTTTAAAAGAAGAAAGGGTTTCTTCTGTGTTTCCAGAATAAGATACACAGATAATAATACTTCCAATTCCAGCTTGCGGAGGAAGTCCATAGGATTTATTTATAAAAATATTTAGAGGTCTTAAATTAACCAAAATTTCTCCGATTAAACCAGATCCTCCCATTCCACAGATTATTATATTATTTGGTGGAGAAACGACTCTGTAATGCTTTAAAAATACGTTCTTTGCTACCTTAAGACCCCTATTAAATTGAAGAGGGAAATCAAGGATTGTTTTTTTCATATTTGACTTATCTATTTCCATACTCTTTTAGTTTTAATATACCATGTTTCTATAAGAGAAAATCTTTTAGAAGAATCAGTAATTATTTTGTCGGTTAATCCTTTAACGTCTTTTGAGACTAAATATAAGTATTGTGGGCTATAAAGAAATACAGCTGGTGCATCTGAAATAATAATTTCTTGGAAACTTTCTAGTTTTTCTTTTCTTTCTGTTCCATTCATACTTTGCCTGTTGTCTTCTAACAGTTTATCACTTTCTTTGCTTTTATATCCAGCCAAATTTAGTCCAGGATCACTTACTTGAGAAGAATGCCAGAAAGGAAATGGATCTGGTATAAATCCTAGAACTTCTCCAAATAAAAGCATTTCATAGTTTCTTGGTTTTATTATGTCTTGCTCTAAACTTATTCCTTCATATGTTTTAATATTTAGTTCTACTCCTATTTCTTTCCATTGATCTTTCAAGGAATTTGCTACAGCCACTAAGGTTTCCTGTTCAACAGTTATTAATAAAAAGGAAAGAGTTAGAGTTTCTTGAGATGTGGCAGCACATAATTCATTCAGCTTCTTTCTAGTGCTCGTTAATACTTTTCCATTTCCAGCTGTTAATTTATTAGGAGTTAGTATTTCTGATTTGTATTTTTCTTGAAATTTAATTACAGCTGCTTTTGTTTTGCTTCCAAAAAGTCCAGAAATTATTCCATCGGGATAGACTTCTGTATCTTTAGCTAAGCATTTTTGAAGTTCCGATACTTCATTTCCAGTAGAGTTAATTGATAAATTTCTAGTAAATTGAAAGGCTGGTTTCTTTTCAAACTCTTTTTTTCTAATTCCATCTTCACCTACTAAATATCCTTGGTCTTCTAAGATTTGTTTAGCTTTTTTTATATCATAAGAGAAATAATTTTCAGGTTGGTTAAATCCGTAAATTTCTGGAAGAATAGGGGATTGAATTACGCTTCCTAATCCCATTAATGTCTCTTGAACCAGAATGTCCTTATTAGTTGCGTAATTTAAAGCTTTTCTTATTTCTTTATTATTTAATATTTCTGATTCTTCAGCATTTAAAAATACTGTAAAATATCTTGGTAAAGAAAGAAAATATTCTGAAAAATCTTTTTTATTTATTCCTTGATATATTTTAGGAGAAGAAAAAGTTAGACCATCTATTTCTCCATTTTTTAAAGATTTTGCGGCATCTTCTTCGTTATCAAAAAATAAGAATTTTAGTTCTGAGATATTTGGTTTCTGTCCTGTATACCCTGCGTTAATAATTAATTCAGCTGATTTTATATTTCCTTGGCTATCTTGAGATAACTCTTTTATTTTATAAGGACCAGATCCTATTGGTTTTTGATTATATATTGAAAGAGGGAAGTTTTGGTAAGATATGTCTTCCCATATATGTTTTGGTATTATTTTTTGTACACTGTTTTCAACAAAAGTAGCAGAAGAATTGCTTAACTCAAATCTTATTGCATATTCTGATATTTTTTCCACTTTTACCCCAAGCCAATTAGCTCTAACAGGACTCTTAATAGAAGGGTTTTGAATTGTTTTTATAGTAAACAATACATCTTCTGCTGTTAAAGGTTTCCCATCAGACCAAAAATTATCTTCTCGTAAGTAGAATTCAAACAATCTTCCTCCTTCTAATATTTCATATCTTTCAACTAAATCAGGTACTATGTTTCCATTTTCATCATATTTCATAAGTCCTGAATAAATAAGCTCTGTTAGATCTCTTTCTACATCAATAACTGCATAAATAGGATTTATAAATCTAGGAGAACGTACTATCCCTTCTACATAGGTTCCTCCTTGAGCAGGAGCTATTTTTGTATGGCTTAAATAAAAATCAGTTACAAGAGAAATAAAACCAAAAGTTGCCATAAGAAAAAAAACGAAAAAAACTTTTCTTTCTTTTTTGCTTAAGATTTTTAAAAATTGCCTCCATTGATTTTTGGAGGGTA
>JBDRIW010000023.1:0-26908 GCA_043815465.1 Candidatus Nealsoniibacteriota bacterium
TTTATAGATCTTATTCTAAAAGGAGATACTCCAATAAGTTTTTTCAAAAAATCCATTGACTCACTATTCCCCATATTCTCATATATCTTAAGATATCTCCACCTACTGGAGCAGTCTATAGCTGTAAATTGGTAATACTGCCTTTCTCCTACTAAACTAGGTACATATTTTACATCTACCTCGACCAATTCTCCTTTTTGCAAAGGAACTTTAATATACTTCCACTTAACCTTCCTAGTTCTATATTTCCTAACCAAGTTTTCTTTCTTAATTATCTTCTGTATCGTGTTTTCATGCAACACAACTCCTTCTTTCTTTAACCTCCAACTTAGCTTCCTAGAGCACATTTTACTCTCTTTTCTTAACTCAATTACTCTCTCCTTAATTCTAATAGGTATTTCATTGGGCTGGCTTTTGGGCCTGGTGGACATATTCTTTAACCCCTCAAACCCATGTTTTCTGAAATTAGCCAGCCAATATTTTAAAGACCTTTCCGAAAATGGACAAACCTTAGCCATAGCTTTAATAGTAATATCACCCTCTAATATAGGTTTTAACCATCTGTATTTTTCTTCTTGTGTTGTGTTGGGCATAGTTTTCATACGCCCTTAGATTATCAGAAAAGTGCAAAAAGTGTATGTAGATTCAGGTTCTCTTGACAATTTCATTCAATTAAGTATAATATAAGATTATAGCTTCATTATCAATTTGTGTTTTATCCTCCGGTCTATCTACGAGTAGTTGATAATATTCTGGACATCCCTCCTTTAGTCCAGAAAATCCAATTAAAGTTAGTGTTTTGAGAGTTTTCTTTTAAAATACTAGCGCTCGTAGGTGGGCCAGAGGATAAAATATATTATAAGGGGGGAAAATATTGCAAATATCAATAAATCCAGCGGAATGGCTTTCCATCGTAATATTTATTTTAGTAGGAAGTTTTATTTACGCTTTTTTTGAAGTTTCTCGCGAAGAGAGAAAAAAAAGAAAAAAAGGAATAAACAAATGACCGGGTTATGACACTTAAAGTGTCCCCCGGTTTTTTTATTTATTATATTCTGTCATTGCTTCGTTTTCTCTTCCGTCTAATATCATATCTAGGGCTCCGTCAGTCTTTTTAAAGATTTCTTTTAATTTTCCCGCTATATCTATTTTTCTAAGAACAAATTTTTCTGGATGCTTAGGTTTTCCATAACTAGGTTGAATACCTACTCTTATCCTTGTAAAATCTTTTGTTCCAATAATTTTAATAATAGAATCTATTCCTTTGTGTCCGGCTGTTCCTCTGTCTCTCACTATTCTTATTTTGCCAAAGGGAAGATCTAAGTCGTCTTGAATTATTATTAGATTGTCATTTTTTATCTTCCATTGGTTCATTAAGGATCCGACAGCAGATCCAGATAAGTTCATGAAAGTTTGGGGCTTAGCTAATATAACTTTTTCTCCCTCTACCTTATTTTCTGATACTTCTGACTTAAGTTTTTTATTCGTTCTAAACTCTGGGAAGTTTTTCTTCTTTGAGAAAAAATTAACAGCTAAAAATCCTATGTTATGCCAAGTTTTTTCGTATTTTTCTCCTGGATTTCCCAGCCCTACAATTAAAAACATATTATTAAATCATCTTACCACTTCTCTTGTCAAATAGTAAAATATTGAGTATAATTATATATAATTTAAACATGAAAAATTTCTTTGGATTTCTTTGGGAAATAACTAAAATAGTCTTAATCGCCCTTATAATAGTTTTACCTATTCGTTATTTTTTGTTCCAACCCTTTTTTGTGGATGGTCAATCAATGGATCCCAGTTTTGAGGATGGAGATTATCTTATAGTAGATGAATTAAGCTATAGGTTAAGAGTTCCCGAAAGAGGAGAAGTTGTTGTTTTTAATTATCCTAAGGATCCCTCCCAAAGATACATTAAGAGAATTATTGGGCTTCCTGGAGAAACTATAGAAATAACAAATGGGAAAATATATATAACTGATACAGAGGGAAGAATAGAATTGAATGAGTCAGAATATCTTCCTTCTACTTATACAACGGGAAGTATCAATGTTAATTTAGACGAAAAAGAATATTTTGTTTTAGGAGATAATAGATCAGCTTCCTCTGACTCTAGGCGTTGGGGAACTTTACCAAGAAAAAATATTATTGGTCAGGTGTTTTTAAGAGCTTGGCCTATTGCTTCTTTGTCTAAAATATCAGCACCAGATTATTAAAATTATATGTCAAATAAGAATAAGATACAAAGAGTAACTGGAATGCACGATATATTACCAGAAGAACAGCATTCTTACGATAAGATTTATGATATCTGCAAACATATTGCATATTTTTATGATTTTAAAAAGATAGACACTCCAATTTTAGAAAATTCAGATTTATATGCTAAAGGAACAGGTTTTACTACAGATATTGTTCAAAAACAAATGTTTTCTTTAAAAACAAAAGGAGGAGATTCATTGACTTTAAGACCAGAATTTACTCCAGGAATAGTTAGGGCTTATATAGAACATGGAATGCAAAATCTTCCTCAGCCAATAAAATTATATTCTTATGGTCCCGTTTTTAGATATGAACATCCTCAGGCTGGAAGATATCGCCAGTTTCATCAATTTAATGCTGAAGTAATAGGAGATGGAAGCCCTGTTATAGATGTCCAGCTTGTCCAGTTTTTCTATAATATATTAAAAGAATTAAAAGTAAAAAATTTAATTGTAGAAGTTAATAGTATCGGAGATAGTCAATGTAGGCCTTATTATAAAAAACTTTTAGCTAATTATTTAAAATCTAGGGAGTCATCTTTATGCGTTGATTGTAAAAGAAGAGTAAAAACTAATCCTTTAAGAGTTTTAGACTGTGAAGAAGAAAAATGTCAAAGGATTATAAGTCAGACTCCTCAATTGATAGATCATTTGTGCGATGAATGTCATGCACATTTTAAAAGTGTTTTAGAATTATTAGATGAAGCTGAAATTCCTTATAGATTAAATCCTCATCTAGTAAGGGGGTTAGATTATTATACTAAAACAGTTTTTGAGATTTTTTCTGAAGAGATTGCCAAAAAAGAAGGAGAAGATTTTGTTCGTAGATCAGCATTAGTAGCCGGTGGAAGATATGATACTTTGGTAAAATTATTAGGAGGAGAAGATACTCAATCTGCGGGAGGAGCAATGGGAGTGGAAAGAGTTAATCTATTAATTAAGGGGAAAGAAGGTAGGGTTCTAAAAACAGCCGTTCCGCAAGTATTCTTAGCGCAGCTAGGCACCATAGCCAAAAGAAAGAGTTTAAAACTATTTGATGATTTTAGGAAAGCTAAAATAAGAGTAGCGGAAACATTTGGAAAAGATTCTTTAAAAGCTCAATTAAGAGCTGCAGATAAGCTAGAAGTTAAATACACTTTATTGTTGGGTCAGAAAGAAGTTTTAGAAGGAACAATAATAATTAGAGATATGAAAACGGGAAAGCAGGATATTGTTAAATTTGATAAAGTTATTAGAGAAGTAAAAAAGAGATTAAAGAAATAATGGACTGTGTCTTTTGTAAAATAGTTAATAAAGATATACAAACAAAGTTTCTGTATGAAGATGAACAAATAATAGCTTTTAATAGTATAGATCCAAAAGCTCCTATTCATATTCTGATAATTCCTAAAAAACATATTACTTCAATAAATAATTTAGAAAAAGAAGATAAAGAGTTAGTAGGGAAAATAATTTTAGTAGCCAAAGATTTAGCTAAAGAAAAAGATATATCTGAGGCAGGCTATAGATTAATTTTTAACACCGGCAAAGATGCTGGACAAACGGTCGATCATATACATTTACACTTGATCGGAGGAATAAAACTTCCTTTCGCTTAATATGGTATTAGAAGTCAAAAAACAAGAAAGAGAGACAACCCAAGCTTTAATAAGGCGCTTCACAAAAAATCTACAAAGAAGTAGGATTTTAATGCAGGCTAGAAAAAACAGATTTTTCAAAAGAGAGAAATCAGATGAAATGAAGAAAACAGCCGCATTGAGAAGAGAAACAGCTAAGATTAAATACGAAAAATTAAGAAAGCTAGGCCAACTTAAAACAAATGTCTCTAAAAGAAGAAATTAATCAAGACTTAAAAGCCTTTTTAAAAGAAAAAAAGGAATTAGAAGTCTTAACTTTAAGACAGGTATTGTCTGCGGTTTTGAATAAGGAAAAAGAAAAAAGATTTATCTTATCAAAAGAAAATCCAAATATTATAGAAGAAGATTATGCATTGGTTGAAGAAGAAATTTTAAATGTAGTTAATTCAGAAGTTAAAAAAAGAAGAGAAGCTATAGAAGGATTTGAAAAAGGAGGGAGAATGGAATCTGCTCAAAAAGAAAAGCAGGAAATGGAAATATTAAAAAAATATTTACCAGAACAAATATCAGAAGAAGAAATAAAAAATTTAGTTGCTAAAGCTATTGAAAAAGTTGAGGCAAAAGAAATTAAAGACATGGGAAAAGTAATGGCAGAATTGATGTTCGAAATTAAAGGAAAAGCAGATCCATCTTTAGTCGGGAAAATCGTAAAAGAATCGCTTAGTCAATGATAGAAATAAATAATCTTTCAAAGAAAAAAATAGATATAGGATTTTTAAAGAAAATTGGGGAGAATGTATTAAAAGAAGAAAAAAGAAGTGACTTGGAAATATCGGGGGCCTTAATTGGACAATCTGATATAAAAGAGATAAATAAGAAGTATAGGAGAAAGAATAAGCCAACAGATGTTCTATCTTTTCTTTACGGGGGCTCAGGAGAGATACTTATTTGTCTTGATATGGTGAAAGGGGGAAAAGAAGGATTATCTAGAGTATTTATACATGGATTACTACATGTTCTGGGGTATGATCATGAGAAAACCCAGAAAGAGGCTAAAGCTATGGAACAAAAGGAAAATTATTATTTATCCCAAAAGCATGGCAAAAAGTAATTTAATCGCTGGATTAGATGTAGGAACAGGACATATTAAATTATTGGTTGTGAAACAAAAAGAAGACCAATCTGGTTTTGAGGTTGTTTCACAATTAAAAGAAGCTTCTTTTGGAGTAAGAAAGGGAGTTGTGGTTAGTATAGAAAAAGTTTCTAGAACAATACAAATACTTTTGAATAAAGCTAGGGAAGAAACAGGTCAAAAGATAAATGCTGTTTTTACAAATATAGGGGGTAGTCATTTATATTGTGCATCTTCTAAAGGTATGGTTGCTGTTTCCAGGGCAGATCAAAAAGTTTCAGAGGTGGATGTTAATAGAGTTATAGAATCTGCTAAAACTGTTTCTTTGCCATCTAATAGTCAGATTATAGAAGTTTATCCAAAAGAATTTATAGTTGATAATAATGGAGGAGTAAAAGAAGCAATTGGTATGCATGGAGGAAGGTTGGAAGTAGAAACAATGGTCTTGGCCTGTTTCACTCCTTATTTGAATAATTTAACTCAAGCAGTATTGGCATCTGACCTTCAAGTATTAGATGTAGTTCCCTCTTCTTTAGCTTCTGCTGAAGCAGTTTTGACTCAAAAACAAAAAGAATTAGGAGTAGCTATTTTAGATATTGGAGCTGGAACTTCTGAGTTGGCAGTATTTGAGGATGGAGAATTAATTCATTTAGTAGTCTTCCCTATGGGATCAGCTAATATCACTAGTGACATAGCTATTGGTTTAAAAACTGATATTGATATTGCAGAAGTTATAAAAATAGAAAGAGGATCTTGTTTGTTTAAAGGAAGTGATAAAAAAGAAAAAATAGAAATGGAGGGAGAAGATGCTTTAGTATTTTCTCAAAAAATGCTTTCTAAGATTGTAGGAGCTAGAGTTTCCGAAATCTTTGGAGAAGTTCAGAAAGAATTAAGAAAGATTCAGAAACAAGGAATGCTTCCTGCTGGGATTGTACTTACTGGAGGGGGTTCAAAAATTTCTAAGATAGTTGAATTGGCTAAAAAAGAATTAAAACTTCCTTGTAGAATAGGAAAACCAGTTGATTTTTATGGTTTGGAAGAAGACTTAAATTATGCTACTTCATGTGGATTGATTATTAGGGGAACTGGAGGGTTTGATAAAAGTTCACTAATTCCATCTAATAATTGGAAAGAAAATACAAAATTTGGAGATAAATTTAAAAAAATATTAAAAGTTTTTATTCCATAATTATGTTTACTAAAATAAAAGTAATAGGACTTGGGGGTTCTGGTGGAAATGCTCTTACCAGAATGAAAAAATGTAATATTAAAGGTGTTGAACTCATTGCCTTAAATACTGATGCTCAAGACCTAACTAAAACTAGTGCTGATATTAAAATAAGAATTGGTAAAAAAGCTACTCAAGGGCTTGGGTCAGGTATGAATCCTGAAGTAGGAAGAAAGTCTGCTCTAGAAAATAAAGAAGATATACAAAAAGCTCTAGAAGGAGCAGAGATGGTTTTTCTTACTTGCGGATTAGGTGGTGGAACAGGAACAGGATCAATACCAGTAGTAGCAGAAATAGCTAAGGAAATGGGAATACTTACTTTAGCTATTGTTACTAGACCATTTTCTTTTGAAGGCCAGGTTCGTCAGAAATTTGCTGAAAGTGGATATAGGAAATTGAAAGACAAAGTTGATACTTTGATAGTTATTTCTAATGATAAGCTTTTATCTACATTAGATCCCAAAACTCCATTGATTAATGCTTTTTGGGCTTGTGATGACATCTTGAGACAAGCAATTCAGGGAATATCTGATCTTATTTCTTTACCTGGAATTATTAATGTAGATTTTGCAGATGTTAAAGCTATTATGTCTAATGCTGGTTCCGCCATATTCGGTGTAGGAAAGGCTCAAGGAGAAGGCAGGGCTCAAAAAGCAGCGATATCAGCTATTAGCTCTCCTTTGTTAGATATATCAGTAAAAGGGGCTAAGGGAATATTATTTAATATTTCTGGAGGAAAAGATATTAGCTTAGCTGAGATAGATGAAGTAGCTAAGATTATAACTCAAGAAATAAGCCCCGAAGCTAAGGTTATTTTTGGAGCAGTTCAAGACGAGAAGTTAAAACCTGGAGAAATAAAAGTAACTGTTATTGCTACTGGATTTTAAAGAATGGCTTTTTCTAAAATATTTTTTTATTTTTGCCTCTCTTTTATGGGAGGTATTTTTTTAAGTTCTTTTTTGAGAATCGACCAGGTTCTATTATTATCTATCAGTTTAGTTTCTTTTTCGTTGATATTTGTTTTATGGAAGTATAAAAAGATTGTTCTCTTGGGATTTTGCTTATTGTTTCTCTTATTGGGGGTAGTAAGGCATCAAGCGTTCAAAGATAAAGTTTTAGATTTATCTTTAGAGGAAGAAATTTCTTTTGTTGGCGTTGTGGTTTCAGAACCAGACGTTAGAGAAAATAATATTAAACTTACTTTAGGAAAAATAGATAACGTAGAAGAAAAGATATTAATAACAATTCCCAAATATCCTGAATATAAATATGGAGATAAATTAAAGGTAGATGGATTATTAACTATCCCTATTTTATTTGAAGATTTCAATTATCCTGATTATTTAGCTAAAGATGGTATTTATTATTTATCTTACAATCCAAAAGTTAAATTACTAGAAAGAGACAAGGGAAATTTTATTCTTTCTAACATTTTTAAAATTAAAAATAAGTTTAGGGAAGTTATTTCAGAAAATCTTTCGATAAGTAGAGCTTCTATATTGGGAGCTGTTATTTTGGGGGATAAAAGACAACTTACAGAAGAACTAAAAAGTAAATTGAATCTAGCTGGGGTTAGGCATTTAACTGCGATATCTGGGATGCATGTCGCTATTTTAACTTCTATATTGATGAGTTTTCTAATTGGCCTTGGATTGTGGCGTAAACAGGCATTTTGGATTACTTTAGCAATTATCTCTTTATTTATTATTTTGACTGGCTTACAGACTTCTGCGATTAGAGCAGGTATTATGGGAGGATTTTTCCTTTTGGCCAAATACTTAGGTAGACAAGGCTTTTCTATTAGAACTGTTTTATTTGCAGCTGTTATAATGTTATTTTTAAATCCTTTATTATTAGTTTCTGACGTAGGCTTTCAATTATCTTTTTTAGCGGTAATAGGAATAATATTATTTACTCCAATTTTAGATCATTATCTCCGAAAGATTCCCAATATATTTCAAATAAGGAATGTGATATCCATGACATTGGGTGCTCAAGTTTTTACTCTCCCTATATTAATTTTTAATTTTGGTCAGGTTTCTATTGTCTCTCCTTTTGCTAATATATTAATAGTTCCCTTACTACCCCTTATTATGATTTGTGGATTTATTTTTGTTTTATTCGGTATTTTATTGAGTCCTTTAGCTTTTATCCTCTCTATCCCTGTTTGGGTTTTTTTATCTTATTTAATTTTAGTGGTTAATTGGTTGTCTAGTTTTTCTTTTGCTGCTATTTTTTTAGACATTTTTTGGGCTTGGTTTGCTGCATATTATTTGTTAGTTATTATTTTTATTTGGTGGTTGAAGAAAAGACTTAAAAATTATTCCTTTTAATGTTAAAATTTATTTAATATGAAAGACTTTTTATTAGTTTCAGTAAACATGGGATACGGGCATCAAAGGACAATATTTCCTTTGAAGAATTTTGCTTATAAAAAAAAGATTATCAATATTAATGATTATCCTGAAATTCCTGAAAAAGATAAAAAGATTTGGTCTACTACTAGAAATGGATATGAATTAGTTTCAAGATTTAAAAGGGTTCCTTTGTTGGGAGCTTTAGTTTTTTATCTTTTTGACCAATTTCAAAAAATACTAGAATTTTATCCTAAAAGAGATCTATCTACTCCTACTTTTCAATTAAAACAAAACATTTCTTTAATTAAAAAAGGTTGGGGTAGGGATTTAATAAATAAGTTAGAAGAAAAACCACTACCATTTGTTACTAGTTTTTTTACTCCAGCTTTTATGGCAGAGTATTTTAAATATTCAAAAGATATTTACTGTATAATTTGTGATGCTGATATTGCTAGAACTTGGGCACCTATAAATCCTAAGAAAAGTAAAATAAAATACTTAGCTCCTAATGAAAGAGTAGTGGAAAGATTAAAGCTTTATGGAGTTAACCCTAAAAATATATTTCTGACTGGATACCCTCTTCCTTTAGAGAATATTGGAGATAGTAAAATGGCAGTATTGAAAGCAGATTTAAAGAATAGATTAGTAAATCTAGCTTCTAGCAAAAAACATGCCGATTATTATAAACCTTTAATTAAAAGTTATTTAGGTAATCTTCCTAAAAAAGCTAATCATCCACTTACTATAATGTTTGCCGTTGGTGGAGCAGGAGCTCAAGCTGAAATAGGATACAAGGCTTTAAAAAGTTTACGTAAAAAAATAAAAAAAGGAGAAGTTAGATTTATTTTAGTAGCGGGAACAAAGAAATTAGTAAAAGAATATTTTGAAGATAAAATAGTAAAATTGAAATTATTAAGAGAAAAGAATGTTGAAATATTATTCGATGATACTTTCGAAAAATATTTTAATAAATTTAACAAAACTTTAAGAAAAACAGATATTCTTTGGACTAAACCATCTGAACTTTCTTTCTATTCTGCATTGGGAATACCAATTATTTTAGCTCCCTGCATAGGATCTCAAGAGAAATTTAATAGTGATTGGCTCTTGAAATCTGGATTTGCTATTCCTCAGAGAAATCCTGAATATACAGAACAATGGTTGTTCGATTGGTTAGAAAAAGGATATCTTGCTGAAGCAGCTCTCCAGGGATTTATTGAAGGAAAACAACTAGGAACATTAAATATTAAAAAAATAATTAATAAATGAGCTGGGTATTAATTATAATTTTAGCTTATTTTATTTTAGCCATAGTATTTTTGGTTGATAAATATCTTCTAATTTCTTCTATTACTAATCCAAAAGTATATGCTTTTTATGTTGGATCATTGGGATCTGTAGTATTATTAGCCATTCCTTTTGTGGATTTTTATGTTCCTGAATTTCCACAATTAATTTTAGCTCTTATCTCTGGAGCTATTTTTATTTATGCATTATTTTGGCTTTATAAAACATTAAGGCTATTCGAAGTTTCCAGAGTAGTTCCTGCTATTGGAGGACTAACCCCTATTTTTACTTTTATTTTTATTTATATAATATCTTTTGGCAAAGAGGTTCTTTCTGTTTTTGAAATAATAGCATTTATTTTTTTAATTTTAGGAAGTATTCTTATTAGTTTAAAAAAAGATAAATTTATTACTTTTAATAGTTTTAAATATTCTGTTGTTTCTGCTTTTTTCCTTTCTTTATCTTTCATTTTACTTAAATTTGTCTATATAACTCAACCTTTTTGGAATGGGTTTATATGGAAAACTTTAGGAGGGGTAATAATGGCAATAATATTTTATTTAATATTTTCAGAAGTTAGAGAAAATGCTTTTAAAGAAAAAACTAAAAGTTCTGGAAAAGCAACAATTATTTTTCTTTTAAATCAGGCTGGTGGAGCCATGGCAGCTATTTTACAAAATTGGGCAATCTTTTTAGTCCCTTTGGCTTCTATCCCTATTATCAATGCTCTTGGCGGGACTCAATATGTATTTTTATTTTTATTTGCCATTATTCTTTCTTTAAAATTTCCTCAAATATTAAAAGAAGAGATTTCAAAAGAATCTATCTTTGGAAAAATTATAGCTATATTATTAATAGGAATAGGATTATTCTTTCTCTATCTTAAATAAATGAAGAAAATAAAGTTAATGTTTTTAATAATTCTCATAATTTTGTTAATCATTATCGGTTATTTTTTTGTTGGTTCAGCTCCAGAGAGAAAAGATATTACTTGGGGAGTTAATTTTTCTCAAAAACATGCTCAGAATTTAGGGTTAGACTGGAAAGAAACTTATTTAGCCTTGATTGATGATTTGGGAGTGCAAGAAATAAAAATAGCCAGTTATTGGGATTTATTAGAAAAAGAAGAGGGAAAATATGATTTTGAAGATTTAGATTGGCAATTAAATACTGCTAAAGACAATGGAGTTAATGTATTTTTAGTAATAGGAAGAAAAAGTCCTCGTTGGCCAGAATGTCATATTCCTGAATGGGCAAAAGGATTAGACAAATTAGAACAACAAGAAAAGATACTCAATTTTTTAGAAACAGTAGTCTTGCGTTATACTGATTCAGATATGATCTCAATGTGGCAGGTAGAAAATGAGCCATTCTTTCCTTTTGGTGAATGTTCTTGGGTAGATGATGAATTTTTAGCCGAAGAGATATCTCTTGTTAGATCTTTGGATAGTAAAAATAGACCTATCTTAATTTCAGATAGTGGAGAAGGGTCTTTCTGGTTTTCTGCTGCTTCTCATTCGGATATAGTTGGGACTACAATGTATAGAAAGGTTTGGATGTCACAGTTTAGTAGATATCTAACATATCCATTGCCTCCTGTCTTTTATTGGAGAAAAGCTAATTTAATAGAAAAGTTTTTTGATAAAGAAGTTATTTGTGTAGAATTACAAGTAGAACCTTGGGGACCAGAACTCTTATATAGTAGCCCTATGGAAGAACAGGAAAAAACAATGAATCTTCAAATATTTAAAGATAATATTGAATATGCTAAGAAAACTGGGTTGAGATCTTTTTATCTATGGGGAGGAGAGTGGTGGTATTGGATGAAAGAGGTTAAAGGCCAAGCAGAAATATGGGAAGAAGCTAAAAAAATATTTTAATATGATATCAATTATTATCCCAACATATAATGAAGAAAAATATCTTCCTGCATTATTAGAATCTATAGAAAATCAGGAGTTTAAGGATTTAGAAATAATTGTTTCTGATAATAAATCAACAGATAAAACAGTAATAATTGCCGAGAAATACGGGTGCAAAATAACTTCAGGAGGATTACCAGCTAAAGGAAGAAATCAGGGGGCTAAAATTGCCAAAGGAGAAATTTTCCTTTTTTTAGATGCAGATGTAGTTTTGCCAATAGAATTTATTAAAAAATCAATTTTAGAATTTAATAGAAGAAATTTAGATGTAGCCTCTTATAAGATAGTTCCCAAAAAGGGAAATAAAATAGCTAAAGGAGGATTAGATATTTTATATAATTGGCCTGCTTTCCTTTCTCAAGGATTTTTACCTTATGGAGCCATGGGAATTATAGTTAAGAAGAAAATATTTGATAAAATAGGTGGGTTTAACGAAAAGATAAAAATAGCAGAAGATCATTATTTTGTCAGACAGGTTGCTGAGGTTGGAAAATTTGGGATAATATCTTCTACTAAAATATTTATTTCCTTAAGAAGATTTAAAACAGACGGATATGCGAAAACTTTGTCTAAATATTTATTAGCTTCTATCTATATGCTTTCTGGTAAACCAGTTAAACGCGGAATTAAATATGATTTTGGGCACTATTCAAATAAGAAAAAAAATTGATATAATTATAATATATGAATCTTTACGATCTTCCTGAGATCAAAAAACCCAAATTTAAAGTTATAAAGAACAAAGTTTTTTGGTTTATTATTTCTTCTATTCTTTTATCAACTTTGTTCGGATTTTTAGCCGGAATGGTTTCTGGGAGTTTTTTTTATTTTGAAATAAAAGAATATTTAGAAAAAATAGATATTAATATACCTGATTTCGAAGTTTCCGAAACAGAATACATACCTCCGACTAGCCACGAAGATTTATTAATAAAAGCAGTAGAAAATGTAGATCCTGCAGTAGTAAGTATAGTTATTACTAAAGACGTTCCTATTTATGAACAGTATTATTACGATCCTTTTGAGGGATTTGGAGGCATCGGGAGTGATTTTTTAATTCCTCAATATAGACAAAATGGAACAGAGAAAAAGGAGGTAGGTGGAGGAACAGGTTTTATTGTTTCTAAAGATGGAATGATTCTTACTAATAAGCATGTAGCCCTAGATAAAGAAGCTGAATATACTGTATTTACTAATGATGGAAAAACTTATCCTGCTAAAGTTTTAGCAAGGGATCCTCTTCAAGATATAGCTGTTTTAAAAATAGACCAAGATAAAATAGTAACAGACGGAGGAGAATTAATTTTAAATGATTTTCCAGTTGTTAAATTAGGAGATTCAAGTGGAATTAAAATTGGTCAAACCGTTGTGGCTATTGGTAATGCTTTGGGGGAATTTAGGAATACTATTTCTGTTGGAGTTATTTCTGGTTTAGGAAGAACTATATCAGCTTCTAGTGGAGAATTTACAGAAACCTTAGAAAATGTAATTCAAACAGACGCTGCGATAAATAAAGGTAACTCAGGTGGTCCTCTTTTAAATCTTAGAGGAGAGGTAATAGGTATTAATACTGCCATGGTCCAGGATGCTCAAAGTATTGGTTTCGCTATCCCCATTAACGACGTTAAAAAGGGAATAGAACAAGCAAGAACTTTAGGGAAAATAGTTTATCCTTTCTTGGGAGTTAGATATTTGTTAATAACAGAAAGTATCCAAAAAGAAAGAGGGTTATCAGTAGATTATGGAGTTTTGTTAATTAGAGGATTAAATGGAGAACCAGCTGTGTCAGTTAATTCAGCTGCCGATAAGGCTGGTCTAAAAAGGGGAGACATAATATTAGAACTTAATGGAGAAAAGATTACATACGATAATTCTTTAATAAAAATTCTTGAAAAATATAATCCTGGAGATACAGTAAATTTAAAAGTTTTAAGAAATCAAGAAGAAATATATCCTTCAGTTATATTGGGAGAGAGAGGAGAGTAAGATTGATTTATATCAGATTTTAAGCTAAACTCAAATTATAGATGATGAAAATGAAGTTTTCATCTTTAATTTTAATGATTTTAAAACAAATTCAATGAACGGTAATTTTACTCATAAAGCACAAGAAGCTATTTTGGCTTCTCAGAATATAGCCCAAGAAAGGGGGCAACAGCAGGTTGATGCTCTTCATCTTTTATATTCTTTGATCTCTCAAGATGGAAGTGTAGTTTTGAATTTACTTCAAAGACTAGGAACAGACATCGAAGGATTAAAAAAGAGAACAAGTACTGCTATAGATAAAATTCCTATGGTTTCTGCTCCTCAATCTTTTGGACAATTATATCTTACTCAGGATATGGCCAAGGTTCTTGAAAAAGCAAAACAGGAATCAATTAAGATGGGAGATGAATATATTTCTGTTGAACATTTATTTTTGTCCTTATTAGATACAGGGACTAAAGCTAAGGATATTTTAGACAAAGTTAATTTCTTGCAACCAGGAGGAGCTGTTTCTTCTTTAGAACTTGGGAAATTAGATTATGATACTATTCTAAAGAATTTGGCTCAAATTAGAGGAGGACAAAAAATTACAGATCCTGAACCTGAATCTAAATATCAAGTTATAGAAAAATATGCTAGAAACCTTACTCATTTAGCTAGGCAGGGGAAATTAGATCCAGTTATTGGGAGAGAGAATGAAATAAAAAGACTCATGCAAGTTCTTTCTAGAAGGACTAAAAATAACCCTGTTTTAATAGGAGAATCCGGAGTTGGCAAAACAGCTATTGCTGAAGGATTGGCTCAGAAAATAATGTCAGGCCATGTGCCAGAATCTTTAAAAGATAAAGAAATTATTTCTTTGGATTTAGGATCTTTAATAGCTGGGACTAAGTATAGAGGAGAGTTTGAAGATAGAATAAGAGCTTTGTTAAAAGAGTTAGATAGAGCTCAGGGGAGATATTTGTTGTTTATAGATGAATTACACACTTTGGTAGGGGCAGGGGCCGCAGAAGGGGCTATAGACGCTTCTAACCTATTAAAACCTGCTCTACAAAGAGGAGAGGTGAGGGCTATTGGAGCTACTACCTTGAAAGAGTATCAAAAATATATAGAAAAAGATCCAGCCTTAGAAAGAAGATTTCAACCAATATTAGTTCTAGAACCATCTGTAGAAGATACAGTTTCAATATTAAGAGGGTTAAAAGAGAAGTATGAACTTCATCATGGAGTTAAGATAAAAGATGAAGCTTTAGTAGAGGCAGCTGAATTAGCTTCTAGATATATTACAGATAGATTTTTACCTGACAAAGCAGTGGACTTAATGGATGAGTCTATGAGTTCCTTAAGATTGGAAATAGAATCAGAACCAACTGATTTAGAGGAATTTAAAAAAGAAATTCAAAAATTAGAAATAGAGAAGGAAGCTTTAAAATCTGATAAAATTAGACAAAAGGTTTTATCTAGACAATTAGCAGATTTAAAAGAAAAAGCTTCTGAGATAGAAGCCAAGTGGCAATCCGAAAAAGAAACTATTGCTAAAATAAGGAATCTTAAAGAAAAAATAGAGAAAGCTAGGTTTGAAGTAGAATCAGCCCAGAATAGTGGTGAACTTCAAAAAGTTGCAGAATTAAAATATGGAGAAGTTCCAACTCTTTTAAAAGAATTAAATTCAGCAGAAAGAAAGCTAGTTCGTTTTCAAAAGAATAGGCCAATTCTTAAAGAGGAAGTTTCTAAAGAAGAGGTGGCTAATGTCGTTTCTAGATGGACCGGTATTCCTGTTACTAGACTTTTAGAGGAGGAGGCAAAGAAATTAGAAAACATGGAAGATGTTCTAGCCAAAAGGATTATTGGTCAAAAAGAAGCAATAACTGCTATTTCAAATGCTATCCGTAGGGCTAGGGCTGGAATATCTGAAGAAAATAGACCATTAGGTTCTTTTATGTTTTTGGGTCCTACTGGAGTTGGAAAAACAGAGACAGCAAAAACTTTAGCAGAATTTTTATTTAACGATGAAAATTCTTTAGTTAGATTAGATATGTCAGAATACATGGAAAAACATACTATTTCTAAGATAATAGGTTCTCCTCCTGGATATGATGGATATGAAGAAGGACGCCAATTAACTTATAAAATAAGAAGAAGACCTTATAGTGTAATTCTTTTGGATGAAATAGAAAAAGCTCATCCAGATGTTTTTAATATTTTTTTACAGATTCTTGAAGACGGAAGATTAACAGATGCCAAAGGGAGAGTAGCTTCTTTTAAAAATGTTATTTTGATCATGACTTCTAATCTTGGTTCAGAGTACATAGCTAAGATGGGTTCCCTTGGGTTTATGGGGAGTGAAGAAGGAGAAAAAGATAACTTGAAAGATAAAGTTATGGAAAGCTTGAGAAATCAATTTAGTCCTGAATTTTTAAACAGGGTAGATGAAATTATTATATTTGATTACCTCAATAAGATTGAAATAAGAAAAATAGTTGATTTAGAATTAAAAAAGGTTGAAGGAAGACTTATCGGGAAAGGTATTAATGTTTCTATCTCAGATGAAGTTAAGGAGTATTTAGTAGATAGAGGATTTGATCCCAACCTAGGAGCTAGACCATTAAAGAGAGTTATTCAGAAAATGGTTTTGGATCCTTTGGCTGTTCAAATTGTGACTGGTAAAGTCTCAGAAGGAGCAAATGTTTTAGTTAGTATTGTTGAAGAAAAGATATTTTTCAATAATCAAAAATTTCCTTTTAGAAGAAAAAAAGAAAAATTATTGGTTTAATCTATGTCTAGAAATATTATTAAAATAATTATTTTTTTTGTGATAGGAATGATAGGAGGTATCTTTGCAGACCAAATATTTTGGCCTTATTTTGTTGAGAAACCTCTTTTTAGTCAGTATAGGTTAGAACAGAGTCCTGTTTATATTACCGAGATAAAGGAAACTACAATTCAGGAAAATACTGCTTTAGTTAATACTATTAAAAAAGTTGATACATCTATTGTTGGAATTAGGACAAAAACTTCAACTGGCAAGATACTAGAGGGATCAGGTCTTATCGTTACCTCAGATGGACTAATAGTTACTTTATCTTCTTTAGTTCCCTTGGGATCAGAATATAGTTTCTTTATTGATGGCAAGAAATATTCATATCAAATATTAAAAAGAGATTTTACTAAAGACTTAGCTTTAATAAAACTTGGGAAAACTAATTTGCCTGTAATAAATTTTGTTAATCTAGACGAAATAAGTTTAGGAGAAAGAGTTTTTGTTCTAGGAGTTAATTTTAAAGAAATGGAAGATGAAATTATTTCTACCGGTCTTTTTGTTAATGAAGGTATAATTAAAAATCTTGATAAGGATATCATTTCTACTAATATTATAGAAAACGAGGATATGTTGGGAAGTTCTTTATTTAATATAAAAGGAGAAATAATTGGTTTATCTACTATTGATAACAAAGGAGAGATAGACGTTATTTCTATTGTTCAGATAAAAGAATTTGTAGGGTTATAAGATTAATTTCTCAATAGGCAGCTTCAGCGCAGCGTATTTACTTGACAAATTATGTATTTTTGTTATACTAATAATCGGTTTATATCAAAACGTAAGGAGGAATGATAAATGGCAAAAGTTTTTTTAGTGGAAGACGATCCTGATTTGCTCGAGTTAGAAAGAAGATATATAGAGTTAGGCGGACATGAAATCGTTCTTGTAGCCTCTTCTCTTTCCGATGCGTTAGATAAAACAAGTCAGTTAAGGAGGATGGGAGTGGAAATTGCCATTGTTGATGGTAATGTTGGTTCGGGCCCAGAAGACGGACCAAAAATTTATAAAACAATCAAAGAAGTAATATCTATTCCAGTAGTATCCTTTTCTGGGGACATAGTTAATTGGGCAGACGAAAATCCTAGAAAGCCGATGGATATTTTTAAACTGGGAAAAATCGTAACACAAATTCTAAATAAGAAGGAGAAATAGTCTTACTATTTCTCATGGTGCAGCCTCTTTGTAGTCTGCGCTTTTTTCTTGACTAAGGCTATTTTAATTATAAGATATATTATTATGCATTTTATTGTTGTTGCAACAGCTTGGGTAATTTTTTTACTCTCTATCGCTGTATACTTTACTCAATACTACTCTAATAGTGTTTCGATTTTTTAGTTACCAAGTTTTTATTTATAAAAACGTAGGTCGAAATGAGAAGAAAATTCTCATTGAGCGTCAATGAAATAAATTTCTTTTATTTGAATAAATGATTGATGGGCGATGAAGCTAATACTTCATCTATAACATCGCATATTTACGTATGCGATGTGAGTTGAATTAAGCTAATTTTAGAAGTAGAATGAATTAATGTTTAATTTATTATATTCTATATTTATTTTTATTTTTGGGCTCATAGTTGGTTCTTTTTTGAATTGTGTAATTTATAGACTAGAACAAGGAATAAGTTTTTTACGAGGACGATCTTTTTGTCCTAAATGTAATCATTCTCTAAATTGGACAGATTTAGTTCCAATTTTGAGTTATATATTTTTAGGAGGAAAATGTAGATATTGTAAAGAAAAAATATCTCCTCAATATCCTATCGTAGAATTAATTACTGGAACTTTATTTCTTTCTGTCTTTTTAATGAGTGGCAGTGTTTTTGAAATACTTTTTAATTCTATTATTGTTTCTCTTTTAATCATTATTTTTATTTTTGACCTTAAGCATTATATTATTCCAGATAGGATAGTTTATCTAGCTATCTTAGTAAGTTTAGTTTGGTTAATTTATATCAAAGCAGATATATTAACTACTATTTACGCACTTTTGTCTTCTTTCGGATTCTTTCTGTTGATAGCATTAGTCTCTAAGGGAAAATGGATGGGCGTGGGAGATGTAAAATTAGCTTTTTTTATGGGTTTATTTTTGGGCTGGCCTAACGTTTTAGTTGCTTTATTTTTGGCTTTTCTTTTAGGATCAATAGTTGGAGTCTTTTTAATGTTAAATAGAAAAAAATCTTTTTCTTCTGAAATTCCCTTTGGTCCATTTTTGGTGTCAGGAACGTTAATGGCTTTTTTTGAAGCAGAAAATCTTATAAATTGGTACCTTACTTTATTCTTGATACAATGAAATTGGCGATGAAGCCTCAGCTTCATCTAGAATTTTTATTTTTAATAAATTAAAAATTTGATGAAAGACAAAGGATTTATTGACGAACACCAGAATGGTGCGAGTCGAAATAGGGGCTTTACCCTCATTGAGCTAATTGTAGTTATCGCTATTATTGGAATTCTTTCTACTGTTTTTTTGACTAATTATCGTGGAGGGAACGAACTTTTTTCTTTAAAAAGATCTGCTCATAAATTAGCTCAGGACATAAGGAGCGCTCAAGAAGATAGTATAGCTAGCAAAGAATTTAAAGGAGAATTTCAGGGAGGATTTGGTGTTTCTTTTACAGCGGAGTCTAATCAATATGATATTTTTGTTGACTGTAATGGCGATGGAAAATATAATGGACCGGCTAAAAAATGTGACGATTGTACGGGAGGTTCATGCTCTAAGAATAAGTTTACAGAATGGGTAAAGACACTTTCGCTTGAAGAAGGAGTTTTTGTATCAACCGTAATTCCTTATTTGGGCGGTAATTTTTCTGTAGTCTTTACTCCTCCAGACCCAACAACTACTTTTGTTCCAGACCGTAACGAGGCACTAATTAATATTCAAACCCAAATATCTGGAAGTTTAGAAACTAAAACAATAATGATTAATAAGGCTGGATTAATAAGTGTATTACAATGAAAAAAGGTTTTACTTTAATAGAGGTTTTGTTTGCCATATTTATTCTTACCGTTTCTGCTTTCGGAGCTTTTTCTTTAATTCAAAGTACTTTAATTTCTTCCTCTTTAAATAAATCAAAACTTACAGCTTATTATTTGTCTCAAGAAGGAATAGAATTAGTTAGGAATATAAGAGATGGAAATTGGTTAGAAAAAAGAACATCTCCCAGCGTTCTTTGGAATGATGGTTTAGATATTGGAGAATGGGAAATAGATTATAATGATGAATCTTTAACTATTTATTCTGGTAGATATCTTTATGTAGAAAATAATACTAAATTTTTTGCTTATGTAGATGAGCCATCCGTTGAAGATGAAAAAAGTAAATTTCAAAGGAAGATAATTATTAATAGTTTAGGATCAGAAATTATTGAAATATCTGTTATTGTTTACTGGTCAGAAAGAGGTAGAAGTCATGAGGTAGAAGTTATTAATCATTTATCTAATTGGAGATAAAATGAATAAAAATGGATACACTTTAATAGAAATGCTAGCTGCTGTAACTATATTCTTTATAGCGACTACCTCTTTGGTTACTTTCTTTTCTGGAGCCGTAAGAGTGCAAAGAGAGTCCCTAGCCTTTCAAGAACTAATAGATAATACTTCTTATTCTTTAGAATATATGAGTAGAGCGTTAAGAATGGCCAGAAAAGACGATATAGAGAGTATAAACTGTTTAATAGGAGATAAAGTTAATTATGAGTTCACTAGGTCTGGCTTTGGAATAAAATTTAGAAATTATAGAGATTATTGTCAGGAATTTTATTTAGAAAATGGTAGGTTAAAAGAGTGGAAAGATATTGAAGGCGTAATAAGTGAAAATTATTTAACTTCTGAAAATATAGAAGTAATGAATTTTACTATTGGTTCTTCTGGCTGGGATCAGAATGACGATAAACAGCCAAAACTTACAATGTTTGTTGAAATAAGGGGCCTTCTCTTTGATTCAACTTCAACTCAGCCAGTCATTAAAATACAAACTAGTATTTCTCAAAGAAATCCAGATGTTAGATATTAAAGAAAAAAAAGGAATATCATTAATATTTGTTATGCTAATAATTAGTGTTATTTTAAGTATTTCTTTTGGTGTGAGCAGTATATTAATAACTCAGATTAAAATATTGAGAAATATAGGATATTCTGTAGTTTCTTTTTATGCCGCTGACAGCGGAATAGAAAATGTTTTATTAGTTAGTCCGCCTGTTGAAATAATAGAAACAGACTTGGGAAATGGAGCTACTTTTAGAGTGGAAGTAGTCCCTGGAGGAGAGGGAGAATGTGATCCTGTTTTAAATTATTGCATTAAATCTATAGGTGAATATTACGAGGCAAGAAGGGCTATAGAAATAATATATTAATTTTAAATAATTACTCCCCCATGGGGGAGTTTTTTGTTTGGGATGTAAAGTATCTCTCATTTTGATATAATATAGACATGAAAAAAATAGAGACAAAGAAAAGAATAGATAAATTAAAGGAGATGATTTCTCGTCATCGATATTCATATCATGTATTAGATAAACAAGATTTATCTGATGAGGCTTTTGATTCTTTAAAGCATGAATTATATAAATTAGAACAAGAAAATAAAGAGTTTATTACTCCCGATTCACCAACCCAAAGGGTTGGAGGAGAGCCCTTAAAAAAGTTTAAAAAAGTTAATCATGATAATTTAATGTTATCCATAGAAGATATTTTTTCTGAAGAAGAATTAGTTGATTGGGAAACATATATTAAGAAATTAGAAAAAAATACTAACTTGGAGTATTTTGTCGAACCAAAAATTGATGGTTTTGCAGTTTCATTAATTTATGAAAATGGAATATTTAGCATAGGATCGACTAGAGGGAATGGGAAAATAGGAGAAAATGTCACTCAAAATTTAAAAACAATAGAAAGTATTCCTTTAAAGTTAGAACTAATGAATAAATTTCCAAATCAAGATATTGAAAAAAGAATTAAAAGTTTAATTAATAATGGAATAATTGAAATAAGGGGTGAAGTTTATATGAAAAAAGATGATTTTAATGAATTTAATAAAAGATTAGAGAAAAAAGGAGAGAAAACTTTTGCTAATCCGAGAAATTTGGCTGCAGGGTCAATAAGACAATTAAATTCTAGTTTAGCAGCCGCTAGACCCTTAAAATTTATTGGATACGATATAGTTACCGATATGTTTCAAACAAAGCACTCAGAAGAACATCAAATATTAACTGCTTTGGGGCTTAACTCTACTAGTGGCAAGGTGTGTAATTATTTATCCGATATAGTTAATTTTTGGAAAGAAATAGCTAAAAAAAGAGATAAACTTCCATATCAAATTGATGGAGTGGTATTGTCTGTTAATAATAATGAAATATTTAAAAAATTAGGAGTAGCTGGTAAAAGTCCAAGAGGAATAAGGGCTTTTAAGTTTTCCCCTAAGCAATCTACAACTAATATTTTAGATATAAAAGTTCAAGTTGGAAGAACGGGAGCTATAACTCCTATAGCGGTTTTAAAGCCAATTAAAATAGAAGGAGTTACTATTACAAGAGCTACCCTGCACAACGAATCAGAGATTAAAAGACTTGGAGTTAAAATTAATGATACAGTGGTAGTAGAAAGAGCAGGAGATGTAATTCCAGCTGTTTTTAAAGTAATAAAAGAACTTAGGACAGGAAAAGAAAAAGAATTTTTATTTCCTAAAAAATGTCCAATATGCGAAACAAAATTAATAAAACCAGTAGATGAAATAGTCTGGCGTTGTCCAAACGTTAAATGTCTCGCTCGAAAGAAGGAAATTTTGCACCATTTTGTTTCAAAAAAAGCTTTTGATATTGTTGGTATGGGTCCTAGAATAGTCGAAAAATTAATAGCTGAAAAATTAATTTTTCAGCCATCTGATATCTTTGAACTAAAGGAAGGAGATGTTGCGCCTTTAGAAAAATTTGCAGAAAAATCTTCTAAAAATTTAATAGAATCAATTGAAAAAAGCAAAAGAATAGAACTATCTAAATTTATTTTTTCTTTAGGGATAAGACACGTTGGAGAAGAAACATCTATAGATTTAGCAAATAATTTTGGCACAATAGAAAGGTTAAGAAAATTAAAAAAAGAAGATTTAATAAAGGTTCCAGATGTTGGCGATAAGGTTACAGAAAGTATATATAATTGGTTTCAATCAAAAGATAATAATAAATTTTTAGATAATCTTTTAAGAGTTGGAATTAAGATTATTCCTCCTTTAAGAATAGAAAAAAAATTAGAAAACAAAATATTTGTATTAACAGGTTCTTTGGATAAGATGACTAGAAATGAAGCTGAGAATCGAATAAGGGCTCTAGGGGGTAGTATTTCTAGCTCTATATCTCGGAATACCGGTTATTTGGTAGTAGGGTCGGACCCTGGCTCAAAATTGGCTAAAGCCGAAAAATTAGGCGTAAAAATCATTAAAGAAAATGAATTATTGTCTTTGATTAAATAAAATGGAAATAATCAATCATTTAAAAAGATTAGATTGGATACTTATTTTATCAGCCATTATATTGGTTTTTTTTGGATTAATATCTCTTTATAGCTCTTCTTTAAGTGATGGAAATTTTTCAAATTTTCATAAACAAATTTTATTTTTTGGTATAGGAATTTTTTTAATGTTATTTTTTAGTTCTTTTGACTGGAGAAATTTTAGAGATAATTCTTCATTAATTCTTACTCTTTACTTTATTTGTCTAGTTTTGTTAGCGGGATTATTTTTATTTGCACCAGAAATTAGGGGAGTAAAAAGTTGGTATAAGGTTGGATCTTTTTCAATTGATCCAATAGAATTTGTAAAAATAGTTTTGATAATTTTATTAGCAAAATATTTTTCTACAAGACATGTTGCGATGTATCAAATAAGACACATTCTACTTTCTGGTTTTTATGTTTTATTGCCAGCAATTTTAATTTTTTTCCAACCTGATTTTGGATCTGTATTAATTTTAATTGCTTTATGGATTGGAATTTTAATAATTTCTGGGATTAAAATACCTCATCTTTTAATATTATTTTTTTGTGGAATTCTAATTTTAACTTTTACGTGGATGTTTTTAATGAAAGATTATCAAAAAGATAGAATTATTAATTTTATTTCTCCGACCGATCCTTTGGGTTCTGGATGGAGTCAGAATCAAGCAAGAATTGCAGTAGGATCTGGAGGATTAATTGGACAGGGAATTGGGTCTGGTTCTCAAACACAGCACGGATTCTTACCAGAACCACAAACAGACTTTATGTTTGCTACTATAGCAGAAGAAACAGGATCAGTGGGGATATTTATACTTTTTTCAGTTTTTATGGTCTTTTTTTGGAGAGTATTTAAGATTATTTTTAATACAAAAAATAATTTTTCACGATTATTTGCTATGGGATTTTTAGTAGTCTTAATTTCACAAATTTTTATTCATATTGGAATGAATTTAGGGATGACTCCTATTATAGGAATATCTCTTCCTTTTATTAGCTATGGTGGATCGGGTTTAATAGCTAATTTTGCTGCGTTAGGGATACTTTTAAATATTAAAAATATAGGGTAAATAAGGGGAGTATCTAATATCCGATATCGATATTATCTTATCCACAGTTTAGCTTGACTGTGGTTTTGTTTTAAGGGAAAATATACTAATATATTTTCTTAGTATCGGATAATTAAAATGGAGGGAAAATTCACCGATTATATATCACTACAAGAAGCAGTAAACTATTGTAATTATACTCAAGAGTATTTATCTTTAAGAGCGAGGCAAGGAAAATTAAAAGCAGTAAAATTTGGAAGGAACTGGGTCACTAGAAAAGAGTGGCTAGATGAGTATTCACAGAAAATAGAAGAGTACAATGTTTTAAATGGGAATGGGAATAGAAAAAAAGTTTCAGTTTCTGAGAAAGAGAATGTTTTCCCACCGAAAAATTTACCAGTTGTAAAATCGGGGCCAGTATCAAACTTAAGATTTGCATTTTCATTGATACTGGTTTTTGTTTTGTTAACTACTAATAGTGTTTTTGGAAAAATATCTTTTCAAAATGTTTTTAATGATTTAGACCCTTATGTAAAAGAATTTGCTTTGTCTGGCGATATGTTGATGAAACAATCTGCCAGAAGTTTTAAGAATGTTTATCAACAAATAAATTCTTCCAATGGTAAATTTACAAAAGCTAATTATCAAACTGCAGAGATTGGAGGAATATTTCAAGAATACGGAATATGGATTTCTGATCAGTTGGAGGAAATACAAAATGTATTTGTAGGTAGTTATAAAACTACAAATTATTCTATTGAAAATGTATTAGGAGATTTTGGAAATTCTATTGTAGTAACTTATAAAAAAGCTAATGAGTCCACAGAGAACTCATTAAGAAGTATTAGTAGGATAATAACTAGTCCATTTAAAAAACTTCATAGTTTTTTTAGTAGTCCCCCTAAAAATGAACCAGAAAATATTTTTGTTGATGAAACAACAAAGAAAGATTTAGAAAATCTTCGTCAGGAAGTAGAAGAATTAAAAGAAGAAGGATTAGTTGTTAAAGAAACAGTAAGGGAAGTTAGTAGGGTTGTTGAACCAATCAAAGAGATAACAAGGCAGACGGTAGTTAATAGAATAGATAATACTTCTCTATCTTTGGTTAATAGCCAGATTGCAGAACTTCAGACAGAAATGACTAAACGTTTATATGCACCAGGTGGGGTTATAAGTCAGCAGATATATATTACAGAACCAGTTGCTTCTCCAAAGATATATCAAGAAGATGGAGATATAGTGTTACAGACTGCAGGAACTGGTAATGTTATACTCTCTGCTGCGACAGGAATGCAAATAGCTGGTCAGCAGGTAGTTATCGATTCAACTAGCATTTTAAATCCATTAGTTTATATAGCCGACAAAGCTAGGATCGCAGGAGATACTGTGATTGAAGGACAACTTGATGTAGGGGGGCCAATCACTGTTCAAAGAATAACCTTAACTATTGCCTCAAGCTCTACAGAGAATATTATAGATGCTAAAGTTGACGGAGAAACAAAGTTTAGCGTTGATTCTTCTGGAGATGCTACATTAATTGGAGATTTTACTATTACGGGTAGTTTCACTCAGGCAGGAGCTTTTTCTATTTCAACGAGCTCCTCTTTAGCTGCTCTTACTGTTAATCAATCTGGCACAGGTAATATTGTTGAATTTCAAGATGAAGGGACCTCTGTTTTCACTATTGCAGATGGAGGAGATATTACAGCTACGGGTAATCTTATATTAACTACTGGTGCTTTATATCAACCAGTTTACGGGACGGACGACGGCCTAGTGCTTTATTTGCCTTTTTCTGAGGGATACTACGCCACTACTTCAGCTACTACCACTACAGTTTATGACCGCTCGCCTTACGGGAACGACGGAACGGTTTATTCTGGAGCCACAGGAACAGCTTCCACTACCGACCAAATGTGGGTGGATGGCAAATATGGTCAGGCTTTGAGTTTTGACGGCACTGATGATTATGTTAATGTTTCATCTTCACAATGGGATCCTCCTTCTGCTAATGCCACTTGGGAAATGTGGTTTAAGCCAGCATTTACCATTGATTCTTCTAGTATGGCTTCAAAAATTCAGATGGTTCTAATGAGTAGAACAAATTCAAGACCAAATTTATATTTTTTTACTGATGGGGCATTGAGGTGGGATGTATATACTGGGGTAGATAATGTAGCAATATCTATAACTACTAGCTTTGAGGCTAACAGATGGTATTATGTTGTAGCAACTTGGGGAAGTTCAGGTCAATATCTCTACATTGATGGATTATTGGAGGATACTGACCCTAACACAGCCCCACCAGTAAGTGGTTACACTAACTTATATATTGGTGAAAGAAGCGATTATGCCTATGATCCATTCAACGGCACAATCGACGAAGTCCGCATTTACAATCGGGCTCTCTCTGCTAATGAAATTAGATCTCACTATTTAAGAGGGCAGACCACTTATGGTTTAGTCCAGGCAGATTCATTCCGAATTATTGATACTTCAAACACCGTTAATTTCCAATTAGACGGTTCTGGTAACGCTGTATTCACAGGATCTGTAACTGCTCAAGGATCTACCACTCAACCTCAGCTTGATGTTCGTTATGATACTTCTAATCTGTTTACGGTCAGCGTGGCTGAGACTGGAATCACAACTGCTAGTTCTACGGGGGATATTATTTTTGTAACTGCCACCACGGAAAATATGAGGATAGCTTCTAGTACTGGCTTTGTAGGAATTGCTACAAGCAGTCCAAGATATGCTTTAGATATATATGGTGGTTTAGCAGTAGGAACAGGAACCA
>JBDRIW010000024.1:0-4126 GCA_043815465.1 Candidatus Nealsoniibacteriota bacterium
AAATTTGATGTTAGAAAAACAAAGGTTGAGGATAAAAGTACAAAGAGAGTATTTAGAAGAAAAGCATTTTAATTATGTCACATAAAGTACACCCAAAAGTATATAGATTAAAAAACTTAGAAGACTGGGGTTCCAGATGGATAAGTACTAAAAAGACTCCACAATATTTAGAGGAAGATTTTAGAATTAGAGAATTACTAAAAGAAAAGATAGGGAAGTTAGGTACAGAAAAAGTAGAGATAGAAAGATTTCCTGGTAAACTATTAGTTATTATATATTCTTCAAGACCAGGACTTATTATTGGTAGAGGAGGAACAGGAATAGAAGACTTAAAGAAACTTTTGGAAAAGAAAGTATTTAAAAAACTTGATATTAAAAATAAAGAAAAGAGAGATATAAAGATAGATATTAAAGAAGTAAAGGATCCTTGGACTTCTGCTATTCTTTCTGCTCAATGGGCAGTTCAACAGTTAGAAAGAAGGATGCCTCACAGAAAGACTTTAAAACAAGCTATTGAAAAGATGATGTCTGTTAAGACTAATCAAGGAGCTAGAATAGAAATGGCTGGAAGATTAGGTGGAGCTGAAATTGCCAGAAGAGAATGGTTAAAAAAGGGAAGAATGCCTAGACAAACCATAAGAGCTGATATTGATTACGCCTCAGAAACTGCTAGAACAGGATACGGAGCAGTTGGGATAAAGGTTTGGATTTATAAAGGAGAAAAGTTTGAATAAAGAATATGCCCATATTAATGCCCAAAAAAGTTAAACACAGGAAGTGGTTTAAAGGAAAATCTAAAGGAATTTCTTTTAATGGAACAAAAGTATCTTTTGGATCTTTTGGGTTAATGGCTATGGATACAAAATGGATTACAGCTAGACAGATTGAAGCAGCCAGAAGAGCTATTATTAGATATCTTAAGAAAGGAGGAAAGCTCTGGGTTAGAATATTTCCTGATAAACCAGTTACTAAGAAAGGACAGGAAGTTCCTATGGGAGGAGGTAAAGGAGCAGTTGATCATTATGTTTTTGCAATAAAACCAGGAAGAATTATATTTGAATTAGACGGTTTGAAAGAAGATATGATCAAAGAAGCTTTTAGTAGAGCTACAGATAAATTACCTATTAAAACAAAAGTAGTTCAAAGAGATTAATTTTATGAAAATAGCAGAATTAAGACAAAAGAATAAATCTGATTTAGAGAAGCAATTGATAGAAGATAGAGATAAACTTAGACAGTTGAGATTTGACTTGTCTGCCGGAAAAGTGAAGAATATTAAGGATGTCCAGAAAACTAGAAGAGAGATAGCTCAGATTTTGACTTTAATTAAATCTTTATAAAAACATGAAAAGAATATTAACAGGAATCATAACTTCTAATAAATCAAAAGATACAATAGTAGTTAAGGTGGAAACTATTATAAAACATGCTAAGTATCAGAGAAGATATAAAAGCCACAAGAAATACAAGGCCCATGCCATAGGAGAGTTTTTCATTGGAGACAAAGTTCAGATAGTAGAATGTAAGCCTGTTTCAAAAGATAAGAAATGGAAACTTGTAAAAGTTTTAGTTAGTGCCAAAAAAGTAGATGAGATAGAAGAAATTGATGAAGAAGTTTTGTTAGATAAAGAAGACAAAACTAAAGAAAAGATAGAAGATAAGGAAGATAGAATTGAAGAAGAAATAAAGTAAATTTATGATACAGCCATTTACAAAATTAAATGTCGCAGATAACACAGGAGCCAAGATGGTTATGTGTTTTAAGGTTTTAGGTGGAAGCAGAAGAAGATATGCTCAGTTAGGAGATATTATTGTTATTGCTGTTAAGGATGCTGAACCAAGAAGAATAGTTAAGAAACACGAAGTTCTTAGAGCTGTAGTAGTAAGACAGAAAAAAGCTTATAGAAGAAAAGATGGAACATATATTAAGTTTGATGAAAATGCAGTTGTGATTTTAGAGGCAAAGACAAAAGATCCAAAAGGTAGCAGAATAACAGGTCCTATTCCAAGAGAGTTAAGAGAAAAGGGTTTTGAAAAGATAATTAGTTTGGCTCAAGAAGTGCTTTAATATTATGAAGATAAAGAAAGACGACAAAGTTTTAATAGTATCTGGTAAGGATAAAGGTAAGCAAGGAAAGGTTTCTAATTCTTTCCCTATGGATAAAAAAATTATAGTAGAAGGATTTAACTTAAAGAAGAAACATCAAAAGCCTAAGAAACAAGGAGAGAAAGGACAGATAGTTTTAATTCCAGGGAGAATACCAGTTTCCAATGTTAAGTTGATTTGTCCAAAGTGTAGTAAACCAACTAGAGTTGGGTATAAAGTAAACGAGAAAAACAAGGTTAGAATTTGTAAAAAATGTAACGAAGAAATATAATGATTGCCTCAATAATGGAAAAATATAAAAAGGAAGTAATACCCGGTATGAAGGAGAGGTTTGGTTTGAAGAATAATATGACAGTTCCTAAAATAACAAAGATAACTGTAAATACTGGTTTTGGTAAACAAACAGTTTCAAAGACTGGAGATGAAAGAAAGAAGTTTATTGATGGAGTTATAGAAGATTTAGCTGCAATCTGTGGTCAAAAACCAATACAGACAGTGGCTAAAAAGGCTATAGCTTCCTTTAAAATCAGAGAAGGAGTACCTTTGGGATCCAAAGTTACTTTAAGAGGAAAGAAGATGTATGACTTTTTAGGAAGATTGATACATTTAACTTTACCTAGAACTAGAGATTTTAAAGGGATTGATCCAAAAGGAGTTGATAAGGGCGGAAATTTAACTATAGCTGTAAAAGAACATATCGCATTCCCAGAAGTACTTCCTGAAAAGATAAGAAATATATTTGGATTAGAAGCAACAATAACAACAACAGCAAAGAATAAAGAAGAAGGCTTAGAATTATTTAGATTATTAGGAGTCCCATTTAAGAAATAATATGGCCATAAAATCATTAATCGCCAGATCAAAAAGAAAACCAAAATTTAGCTCTAGAGCAAGTAATAGATGTTTTAGATGTGGAAGAAAAAGAGCTTATATGAGACAGTTTGGTTTATGCAGAATTTGTTTTAGAGAAATGGCCAATCAAGGTTTAATACCAGGAGTTAAAAAAAGTAGTTGGTAAACATATGACAGATCCAATAACAGACATGTTAAATAGAATAAGAAACGCTCAAGCTGTTGATCATCCAACAGTGGATGTTCCTTTTTCTAAATTTAAATATGAAATCGCTAAAGTTTTAGAAAAGAATGGATTTATATCTAAGGTTGATAAGAAGTCAAAGAAGGCTAAGGATGTAATGGAAATTACTTTAAAATATAAAGATAAAATAGGAGTAATATCAGGATTGAGAAAGGTTTCTAAGCCAGGACAAAGAATATATTCTGATTATTTTAAATTGAAAAGAGTAAGAAGTGGATACGGACTTTCCGTTATTTCTACTTCCAAAGGTCTTATGACAGATAGAGAAGCCAAAAGAACTAAAACGGGTGGCGAAGTAATTTTTGAAATTTGGTAATATTATGAGTAGAATAGGAAAAAAACCAATTGAAATACCAGTAGGAGTTGAAGTAAAACTAGAAGGAAGTAAAGTAACTGTTAAAGGGGCTAAGGGAGAATTATCCAGAGAATTTAGACCTGAAGTTACAATTGAGATGAAAGATAATATCATCTCTACTTCGATTACTTCAGAAGAGAAATTATCTAAAGCTTTATGGGGATTAACTAGAATGTTAATATCTAATATGATCGTAGGAGTTTCAGAAGGGTTTGAAAAAAAGCTTGAAATTCAAGGAGTTGGATATAAGGCTGAGATTGTTGGGAATAAAATAAATTTAAGTATGGGATATAGTCATCCTGTTAATTTAGAAATACCAGAAGGTCTCGCAGCCGTTGTTGATAAGAACATAATTACTATTTCTGGAATAAATAAGGAAAATGTTGGTCAGTTTGCAGCTAATATCAGAAAAGTTAGAAAACCAGAACCATATAAAGGAAAGGGTATTAGATACGTTGGAGAATATGTTAGAAGAAAGGTTGGTAAAAAAGTAGCTGGTACTACCGGAGCAAAATAATATGTTAGATAAAAAAATAAAAAGAATTAGACGTCATAATAGAGTTAGAGC
>JBDRIW010000025.1:0-10246 GCA_043815465.1 Candidatus Nealsoniibacteriota bacterium
ATTAAAGTATTATCAGAATCTGATCCAATCCCTTTTGATTACACAGAAAAAGATTTACAAGTAAGCCTTCCTACTCTCCTAGATCAAAGACCATTAACTATTAGAAATGAAAAGATAAAAGCTATTTTTAAGTTAGCAGATGTAATAGTAGATAGTTTTAGAAAAACATTAAAAGAAATGGATTTTATTGAATTTCAATCTCCTAGTATTGTTCCAGCCGTTGCAGAAGGTGGAGCTGAAATATTTAAGGTAGATTATTATAAATACAAAGCTTATTTAGCTCAAAGCCCTCAACTATATAAACAAATAATGCTTGGGGCCTTTGAAAGAGTATTTACTATAGCTCATGTTTTTAGATCAGAACCAAGCGTTACCACAAGACATTTATCAGAATATGTAAGTTTAGACGCAGAACTGTCTTTTATAGAATCTTGGGAAGACGTAATAGCTGTTTGTGAAAAAATAATAAATAATATGGTGCGTGATACTCAAAAGAATTGTAAAAGAGAATTAGAATTATATGGAGCAGAAGAGCCTAAAGTTGGAATAATTCCTAAGATTAAAATGAGAGAGGCCCAGGAGATAATATTTAAAAGAACTAAAAGAGATCATAGAAAAGAACCAGACTTGGATCCAGAAGATGAAAAAGAAATATCTAAATGGGCTTTAGGAGAACATAAATCTGACTTTGTTTTTATAACTCACTATCCAACAGAGAAAAGACCATTCTATACTTTTCCAGACCCAGAAAATAAAGATTACACCCTAAGTTTTGATCTTTTATTTAGAGGATTAGAAATAGTAACTGGAGGACAAAGAATAAATAATTATAAACAACTTACAGATAATATAAAGAAGTGGGGGAATGACTTAAGTAGTTTTGAATTTTATCTACAAACTTTTAAATATGGACTTCCCCCTGAAGGTGGATTTGCGATGGGACACGAAAGAATAGTGAAGCAATATTTAGGATTGGCTAATTTGAGAGAAGCCACCCCTTTTCCAAGAGATATGGAGAGAATAGATCAAAGATTGTCTATAACGAAAAAGAATAAAAAATAGGAATGGAAAAGAAAAAAAAGAATTATAAAATTATAATTGTTTCTTTTTTAATAACTTTACCTTTTTGGTGGGTGATAAATATTGTAGAAGAAGATTTACAAGATTTTTTCTTCTGGAAAAACATTGCTGATCATCCTGAAATAATTGCAGCTAGCATTGATTTAAACCAAAAATTAATAGACTCTAAGCCAATAAGAAGAAGTGATGCACTAGATTTTCAAACAGATGCTAGAGCTATTTTTTTAATGTTTTTATCTGATCATGGGCAAGAGAAAATATTATTAGAAAAAAATATTGATACTAAGCTTCCCATAGCTAGTATTACTAAACTAATGACAGCCAATGTTGTTTTAAAATATTATGATTTAAATAAAGAAATAGTGGTTTCTGAGGAAGCAGTTTTGCAAGAAGAAAACTTTGGACAACTACAGGCAGGAAAAGTTTTTACTGTTAAATATTTTTTATATCCTTTATTAATGGAATCTAGTAATGACGCAGCTTTTGCCTTAGCTGATGATTATGAAGGAATGACAGAAAGTAGGTTTGTTTCTCTCATGAACTGGGAAGCAGATAATATAGGGATGGAAAATACTTCTTTCGTTAATGTCTCAGGATTAGACCCAAAAGATAATGAACCTAAAAGTAAAATAAATATTTCTACTGCAAAAGACATGTCTTTATTAATTAAAGAATTATTAAAAGAAGACTTGATTTGGGAAATATTATCTACAAAAGAATTTACAGAATATGGACCAATTTTAAATAACACAAACAAATTATTGGAAAATGTTCAGGGTATCCTAGGTGGAAAAACAGGATATACTGAAGAGGCAAAAGAGTGTATAATTTTAGCGACTAAGTCTCCAAAGAATAGAGGCATTTTAATTAATATTATTATTGGATCTGATGATAGATTTGGAGAAATGGAAAAATTAATAAATTGGGCTAAATCAGCTCACGAGTGGTAATCATGTATTTACCTGAAGCAGCAATAGATGTAATAAAAGTATTTACCTTAGGAACTCTAGGATTTCTATTTGCTTTTTTGTTTACTCCTTTTTTATTAAAAATACTTTATAAACATAAACTTTGGAGAAAAGAAGTTAGAGACAAAGCTGTAGACGGAGGAGATTTAACTTTTTTTAAAAAGTTCCATTCAGAAGGAGAAGTAAATATTCCTAGAGGTGGGGGGGTATTAATTTGGATTAGCGTTTTAGTTTTAATATTATTATTTTATTTTCTTTCTAGAGTTACTGATATTTGGTGGTTAGATAAATTAAACTTTTTAAGTAGAGGGCAAACTTGGATTCTCTTGTTTACTTTAGTCTCTGCTTCTTTGTTAGGATTAGCAGATGATTTATCGCAAATTTTTGGAAAAGGAAAATATATTGGAGGAGGAATAACTCTTAAAAAGAGATTGGTTTTGGTAATGGTAATAGGGTTAATTGGAGCTTTATGGTTTTATTTTAGATTAGATTGGCATAGTATTCATGTTCCAGGTATAGGAGATTTTGGAATAAATGGATGGTATATACCTATTTTTGTAATAGTAATGTTGGCTGTTTATTCTGGAGGGGTTATAGATGGGATAGATGGATTAGCTGGAGGTACTTTTATATATATATTTGGTGCATTTGCAGGAATATCATTATTCTTAGGACAAATAGATATCGCTGCTTTTTGTGCTGTAATAATAGGAGCGCTGTTGGCTTTTCTATGGCACAATATCCCTCCAGCTAAGTTTTATATGGGAGAAACAGGTGTTATGGGTCTTTGTGCTACCTTAACCGTTATTGCTTTTTTAACTAACTCTGTATTAGTTCTCCCTATAATTGCTATCTTATTAGTAGCTGAATCAGGATCTGTAATACTACAACTTCTTTCAAAGAGATTTAGAGGAAAGAAAATATTCTTAGCCTCTCCTTTACATTTACATTATGAAGCTAAGGGTTGGCCACATTATCAGGTAACTATGAGATTTTGGATTATAGGAATTATAGCTGCTATAGTCGGTCTAACTATAAGATTACTTGGATAAAATGACTCTAAAACAATTACAAAAAAAATATCCTAAATTTTTGTATTCTAATTATTCTTATAAAATTTCAGGGGAAAACCTGAAAATTTCTTTTCTGTTTAAAATAGAACCTGGCATTATTTTTAAACCTGAATTAATTATTAAAAATATTCCAACTAAATTTGATTTAAATGGTTTAGATAATTTAGTGTTTAATTTGGGTTTGATAGAAATGATTAGTTATTGGAAAGCCACCTGCTCTCCTGTTATTGAAATAGAATGTGGAAATATTGATGAAGAACAAATTAAATTTTGGAAATTTATTATTCTTAACGGAATGGGTCAATTCTTTTTTGAAAATAAAATAAAACCTTTTTCTCCTAAAATAGTATCTTTTAAAAAAGACAAATTAGAAATAGACAAAAAAATAAAAAAAGATAATTATTTAATTCCTATTGGAGGAGGGAAAGATTCTATAGTTACCTTAGAACTTCTTAAAAAGGAATATAAATTTAATTGTTTTTCTTTAAATCCAACAGTTGCTGCCAAAAAAGTAATGAAAGTTGGAGGATGTAAAAAACCTATAATAGTTAATAGAAAAATAGATAAAAATCTTTTAAGTTTGAATAGGAAAGGATTTTTAAACGGGCACACTCCTTTCTCCGCTTATTTAGCTTTTTTAACTGTTTTAACAGCTAAAATATTTGATTATAAATATATAGCCTTATCTAATGAAAAGAGTTCTAACGAAGGAAATTTAAAATATTATGGAAAAAATATAAACCATCAATGGTCTAAAAGTTATGAGTTTGAAAAATCTTTTAATAAATATTCTAAAAAATACTTATCTAAAGAAATAAAATATTTTAGTTTTTTAAGACCTTTCTATGAATTACAAATAGCTGAATTATTTTCTAAATATCCTAAATACTTTTCTTCTTTCTTGAGTTGTAATGAAGCACATAAAACATACTCTGGGAAAAGGAAACCAAAAGGGGAGTGGTGTGGTCAGTGTTCAAAATGTCTTTTTACTTATATAATTCTTTATCCTTATTTAGAAAGAAAAGACTTAATTAAAATTTTTGGTAAAGATCTTTTTAAAAATAAAAGGCTAATTATTATTCTTCAACAATTAATAGGGGAGAAAGGGTTTAAACCTTTTGAATGCGTTGGTACTCATAATGAAAGTTTAACTGCTTTATATTTAAATTTGAAAAAGAATAAGTTTTTGGAAGATGATTCTCAGCCAATCCTTTTAAAGTATTTTAAAAACAAAATATTGCCTAAATATCCAGGGCTTGATTTTTTGAAAGAATTTGTCTAATCTAGATATATAAAATATATCTTGAGGAGGGGAGATATGAAACGGAAATCTTTGGTTTTGTTCTTTTTAATAATACTTTTAGTCCTTGGTGTGGCTGGTTGTGGTGTTTTTGAAAGCGATGATCCCAGTGCCATTAATGATAAGGGAGTGATGAATTTAAGCTCAGCAAGCACAATAGGAGATAATACCTTTATAGAGCTTAATGCCTTAGATGGAGCCATTTGGGAAAACGGAAATATGATTAAAATATTCCGCGTTATCGCTGCCTTTAAAGAAGCTCATCCTGAGCTTGAAGTGGCTCCATTAACCACAACGGATATTATTATCAACACCACTAAGATTACTAACACTAAAACAGAAAAAATTATCAAAGGGATTTGGCTTCATCATTCACCTCAAAGATGATGAAACCAACCATATACAATGAACCGCCGATTAGGATTATTTCTGATTTGGCGGTCTTTTTTTAGAACTATTTATTTCAAAAGAGTTAAATTTATGTTATTTTATATTTAGAATGAAGTTAATTCAATTAAAAGACAAAAAGATACTGATTTTAGGATTTGGAAGAGAGGGGAAAGATACTTTTTCCTTTCTTAGAAAGCTTTTTCCTAATAAGAAAATAGGGGTGGCTGATCAAAATACAAAAGTTAAGGCTAACGCTGATTTATTTTTAGGGAAGAATTATCTTAAATCAATTGAAAAATATGATATTATTATTAAGTCTCCTGGAATCCCTTTTAAATTAATACCCAAATCTTTTCTTAATAAAATTATTACTCAAACAGATTTATTTCTAGATAATTGTCCTGGATTAATAATAGGAATTACTGGCACTAAAGGAAAAAGTACTACATCTTCTTTAATTTATAATATTCTGAAAACTAAGAATAAGAATGTTTATTTAATAGGTAATATTGGAAAACCAGTTTTATCTTCTTTATTAACAGCTAATAGAAAAGATGTTTTTGTTTATGAATTATCTAGTCATCAATTATATAATTTAAAACAAAGTCCTAATATTTCCGTATTCTTAAATATTTTTTCAGAGCATCTAGACTATTATAAAGACTTTAAAGAATATGCAAAAGCTAAAAACAACATAACTCTTTATCAGAAAAAAGAAGATTATTTAATTTTTAATAAAAAAGATAAATTAGTTTCTTCTTTCGCCAAAAAATCAAAAGCAAATAAAATACCTATAACAGGGGACTACTACGAACTTAATAAAAATGCTGCTAAAGAAGTAGGAAAGATATTTAAAATATCTCCGAAAATTATTCAGAAAGTAATTAATACTTTTAAAGGACTTGAACATAGGATGGAATTAGTCGGTAAATTTAAAGGAATTACTTTTTATAATGATTCTTTAGCCACTATTCCAGAAGCTACAATTTTAGCTATTAAGTCTTTGGGACCTAAAGTAGAAACTATTATATTAGGAGGGTTTGATAGAAGTATTAATTTTAAATTTTTAGCTAAGGAAATATTAAAAAGTAAAATAAAAACAGTAATTCTTTTTCCTGAGACAGGTAAGAAGATTTTTAAAGAAATATCTAATTTAGATAAAAATAAAAGAATAAATCATTTCTTTGTTAAAAACATGAAAGAAGCTGTAAGCTTATCTTTTAAGACCAACAAAGGAAAAATATGTTTACTTTCTCCTGCTTCACCAAGTTTCGGATTATTTAAAGATTATAAAGAAAGAGGGGACCTTTTTAAAAAATATGTTAAAAGATTGGATAGATAAAAAAACTTCTAGAAAACCAGATCATATATTGGCTGGAACAATATTAGCTCTTTTGTGTTTGGGTCTTTTAATCTTAGCCAGCGTTTCTTCTTCTTATTCTTTTACAAGATTTAATAATACTTATTACTTTTTAAATCATCAATTACTTTTTGGTTTACTCCCGGGATTATTATTAGGATATTTAGCCTATAGAATAAATTTAAATAAATTAAAAAAATATACTCCTATTTTTCTTCTATTTACTTTTTTCTTAATGTTATTAGTTTTTGTTCCTTTCTTAGGTATAAAAGCAGGTAATTCAGCCAGATGGATAAATATCGGTTTTACTACTTTTCAGCCCTCTGAATTACTAAAACTTACTTTTATTTTCTATTTAGCTAGTTGGTTAACTGGAAGAAAAAATAAAGATAATCCTATTTTAGGAAAATTTGGGATAAGTCAGACCTTTATGGCTTTTATGGTAATAGCTGGGATAATTATCTTTATCTTAGTCCTACAATCAGATGTTAGTACCTTAGGAGTTATTATCGCCGTAGGAGTGTTAATGTATTTTACTTCAGGAACATCTATACGAGAAAATATTATGATACTTCTTTTAGGAACAGGAGGACTTATAAGTTTAATATGGCTAGCTCCTTATAGAATGAAAAGAATTTTAGTTTTTTTAAATCCCGATACAGATCCAATGGGAATAGGATACCAATTAAAACAATCTTTAATAGCTATAGGCTCTGGGGGATTATTTGGATTAGGATTAGGGATGAGCTCTCAAAAATTAGGTTATCTTCCTCAAACAATTTCTGACTCTATTTTTGCTATTTTTTCAGAAGAAGCAGGATTTTTAGGATCTTTTTTCTTATTAGCTCTTTTCTTAACCTTTGCTTGGAGAGGCTTTTATATAGCTAAACAATGCTCTGATCCATTTTTAAGGCTAATTGCTGTTGGAATAAGCTCATGGATAATTATTCAAAGCTTTGTTAATATAGGAGCAATGGTAGGTGTGTTGCCCTTAACTGGAATTCCTTTACCATTTATCAGTTATGGAGGATCGGCCCTAATAATAACAATGATAGGATCTGGTATTTTACTTAATATATCAAGAAAAAACTCATGAAAATATTGTTTACTGGGGGTGGAAGTGGAGGACATATAACTCCTCTTATCGCCATAACCAGAGAACTTAGAAAACTTTATACAAAAGAAGATTTAAAATTCTTCTTCATAGGACCGAAAGATGAATTCAGTTCTGTTTTATTATCTCAAGAGGGGATAAAAGTAAAAAGCGTTCTAAGTGGTAAAATAATAAGATATGGAAAATTAAAAACATATTTTAATAATTTTATTGGTGTTACTTTTAAAATCCCTATTGGAATAATCCAATCTTTCTTTAATATATTTTTTATCTCACCAGATGTTGTTTTTAGTAGGGGAGGCTTTGGATCAATTCCTGTAGTTATTGCAGCTAAAATGCTTTTTATCCCAGTTTTCTTACATGAGTCAGACATAGTTCCAGGAATGGCAAATAGATTCTTAAATAAGTTTGCTGAAAAGATATTTATTTCTTTCCCAAAAACAGAATTCTTTTCTTTAGATAAAATTATTTTAACTGGAAATCCTATTAGGGTAGAATTATTAACTGGGAATAGAGAAGTAGCTAAACAAATGTTTGGACTTAAGTCTGGAAAACCAATTCTTTTAATTTTAGGAGGGTCTCAAGGAGCCCAAAGAATAAACGATAAAATATTAGAATCTCTTTCACCCCTTTTAGATAATTTTGAGATAATACACCAAACTGGATATAATAACTTTAAGACAGTTAAATCAGAAGCTTTAGCTATCATAGGAAAAGCAAAAGAAAGCTCATATCATCCTTTTCCATTTTTGAAAGAACCTGAATTAAAACAAGCTTACGCAGTAGCAGATTTAATAATAAGTAGATCTGGTTCTGGTGGAATATTTGAAATAGCAGCTATGGGCAAACCTTCTATTTTAATCCCTTTGCCTGAATCTGCCCAAAACCATCAGATACTGAATGCTTATGCATATGCTGAAAAGAAAGCTGGAATAGTAATAGAAGAGAATAATTTTACTTCTAATTTCTTTTTAGAAAAGGTTAAAGCTATTTTTTCTAACCCAGCAGAAATTGAAAAAATGTCTGTGGCAGCTAAAGAATTTGCTAGACCTAACGCAGCTAAAATGATAGCAAATTATTTAATAGAATATTTAAAATGATATCAGCAGAGAATTTAAAATTTAAAAGTCCTGGAGAGGTAAGAGTGAGGATTGCTCCTTCTCCAACAGGATCTCTACATATCGGTTTAGCTAGAACCGCTTTGTTTAATTTTATTTTTGCTAAACAAAATAAAGGAAGTTATGTTTTAAGGATAGAAGACACAGACAAAGAAAGATCTACTCTGGAATCAGAAAAAGATATTATTGAGAATTTTAAATGGTTAGGATTAGATTGGTCAGAAGGTCCAGATATAGGTGGAAAATATGGACCATATAGACAAAGTGAAAGAACAGATATTTATAAAAAATATTTAGAGCAATTATTAGAAGAAAAGAAAGCTTATTATTGTTTTTGTTCAGAAGAAGAATTAGAAGCCCAAAGACAGTATCATATGTCTTTGGGGGAGGCTCCTATCTATTCTGGTAAATGTAGTTCTTTGGATGAAGAAACCATAAAGAAGAATATAGTTGAAGGGAAAAAATCTGTTATAAGATTTAGAACTCCTATTAAAAAAATAACTTTTGATGACATAATAAGAGGAAAAGTAGAATTTGAGACAAAACTACTAGGAGATATGGTTATTGCTAAAAGCTTAGGCTATTCCTTATACAATTTTACTGTTTCAGTTGATGACCATGAAATGAAAATAAGTCATGTTATTGGGGGCGAAGACCATATAGCAAATACCCCTAAACAGATCATTATCCAAGAGGCTTTAGGGTTTGAGAGGCCAATATATGCTCATTTACCCCTGATATTAGCCCCAGATAAATCAAAATTAAGCAAAAGACATGGAGCTATTTCAGTAGATATATTTAAAAAACAGGGATACTTAGTAGAGTCATTAATAAACTTTATGGCATTCTTAGGTTGGAATCCTGGAGACGAAAGAGAAATATATTCTTTACCTTCTTTAGTAAAAGAATTTCGGATAGAAAAAGTTCAAAAAGGAGGAGCTATTTTCAATCTTACAAAATTAAACTATTTAAACGGATTTTATATAAGAAAGAAAACTCCTGAAAAGATTACTGAGATATGTATTCCTTTTTTAATTTCTGCTGGGTTGTTAGAAAAAACAAATGGAGTAGAAACTTATGAAAAAACAGAAAAAATTAAAATATTTGAAAAAGAAAAATTTGGATATATAATAAAAGACACAGGGGAGGGGATAGCTTTAGAAAAAATTAGATCTATAATTTCTCTTTATCAAGAAAGATTAAAGAATCTTTCAGAAATAGTTGAGCTAACAGATTTCTTTTTTAAAAAAGAATTATCTTTTTCAAAAGATTTATTAAAATGGAAAGAGATGGAAGAGGGGGATATAAAAAAATCTTTGGAAACTTCAGAAAAAGTTTTATCTAAGATAAAAGACAAAGACTGGAATAAGGAAAAGATAGAAGAAGCTTTAATAAAAGAATCGGAAAAATATTCAAACAGAGGAGAGCTTCTCTGGCCATTAAGAGCCGCTTTGTCTGGAAAACAGTCTTCTGCTAGTCCGTTTGATATATTAAATATATTAGAAAAAGAAAAATCTTTAGATAGAATAAAAGTTGCTAAAAAATTATTATGAATAAAAAAATAATATCTATATTTTTAATTATAAGTATTTTCATGCCTTCTCTTTCTTTAGCTTATGAATTACCAAAAGATACTGATGAAGCTCAAGAATTACTAGAAAAAGGATTAGAGGTGGGGAAAAAAGAACTCCCAGATATAATAAAGAATATATGGACGAATGAAATGTTACCTGTCTGGGGGAAAATGTATGATTGGTTTAAAGATCATCTTTGGTCAATTTTTTCTGATTGGTTTAAAAAAGAAGTAGAACCTGAAATAGAAAGAATAAAGCCTAATATAGAA